>VBJX01000041.1:10751-24771 GCA_005879775.1 Chloroflexota bacterium | reverse complement strand
CCACGCGCAGGCCGTCGGGCAGGGTGTGGCGCTCGATCGGGATATGGGGCACGAGTCGGGGTTCCTCTGGCGCCTGGTGGCGGGCGTTGGAAGGCTACCACGGGTGTCTCGGGGTACGATGCTGGGGTCCAGATGACGATCCGGGTGACGCGGCGCGGGGCGCTGATCGGGCTGGCGTGGTCGTCATGGTGGCCATCGGCTGGCGCCTTGCAGTCCGATCGGGACCCACCGAGCTGGGGGTCTCAAGCCCGACGGCGTCCCCGAGCGCCCTGGTCGAGGGAGCGGCGACGCCCAGGGCTTCCCTGCTTCTGTCCCCCTCACTGTCCCCCTCACTGTCCCCATCGGCTGCGAGACCTGACCGGACTGGGCTTGCGTTCGCGCGCGATTTCGCCTATCCCTGCCCACATGGATTCCGTCCGAGTTCCGCGCACGGTTGAGGAGCTGGCGGCTCTCGAGGCGGCCTACCGCCCATTCGATCCGGTCGCTGCCTGGGCAGGGATGACTGTCGACGCGGCACGATGGCAACGGCACGCGGACGCGCTGACCGACGCCGTGCGCCACGCCAAGACGAGCACGTGGGAAGACCTGCGCGATCGATTCATGCAGGCGGCAGCGCTCGACTCGTCAGCCCTGAGCCAAATGATCCGGTCCGTTCCGGATCTGACAGCTGTCGTGCTTCGCAGCTCAGTCGCCGATGGTGACTGGACGTCGTTCGTCGAGACGAACCGGCTGGTCGTGGAGTGCCAACGTCGCGCGCTGGTTGTGGCGTCCGACGTTGCACGGGCTGGCGTCTCGCTCGAAGAGAACCTCATCGCTCAGCTGCAGGACTTGATAACCGAGTCTCAGCAGACCTACACGGTTTCCACCGACGATGGCAGCAGGATCGAGGTCGACCTGCCGCGCCGGCAGTACAAGCCGGTGTCCAACTACCTCATGAGTCCGGTCGACGGTCTCGGCATCGTGCCATTCGCGCCCGCCGCGCGAGTCGCCGAAGAGATGCGGCGGCTCTCTGGCGAGCTCAACTCTGCCGCCTTCAAGCGGTTGCATCCGGTGCTGCAGAGTGCATACGCGCACTTCTCACTCCAATGCATTCATCCATTCGCCGATGGCAACGGCCGGCTGTGCCGGACGATCGCATCCATCCCGTTGCTGCGAGAGGTCGGGCTGCCACAGCTCATCCTGGCCGATCAATGGCCGGCGTATATCCAGGCGCTCGGCCTCGGTCATCAGGGCGACCTGCGACCGCTCGTCGACACGTTCCTGACCGCGCAGATCAACACGATGGCGTTGGCCCGGGACCTCCTTCGCGATCCTGCGCCCGCGGTCGGCGCGATGCCCCTCATCGACAGTGCGGAGCGGGCGATGCTCGACCTTGTGCTCGTGCACCTTCGGGCCGCGTTGGGTGTGCCTGACCGAGACACTCGTCTGGGTGTGTCACGGCTCGGAAAGGATGCTGTGCGTGTTGCGCTGACAGACCAGCGCGGTGCGCCTCGCGTTGATTTGCACTTCCGCGTCCAGTCAGACGACGCGGACGGCTGGCTCCGAGTCACCTGCTCGACGGGCGACGTGCTGGAGATCAACGACCGCGACATCCAGCCCGTCCCCCTGGAGATTGCTCATCTTCGCGTCCGGTCCTGGATTGAGGCGGTCCTGGCGAGGGGTGGCACTGTCGACCTCGCCGCTGCCCCCGCGCGGGGGCTGTTCGTCCTGGGGGTTCCACGTTCAGGCACCACCATGATGGGCAGCTATGTGGGGTCCCATCCCAAGGTACTCGGGCTTGCCGAGTACGGCGGCTTCTACGCCGCCCACTCGATTGTGCCTGCCTACCTTCAGGCGTTGCCGGGACGTGAGCACGAAGGGCTGGTCGTCGACCTTGCTCATCTCGCGGAGGAGCATGCCATCGGCGCTGCCCGCGCTTCGAACTGCTCGTGGTACTGCGACGCGACCCCGTGGAATCTCCAGGTTGCGGGTGCGCTGACCGACTCACTCCCTGACGCTGTATTCATCCTGATGCTGCGCCACTTCTCCGGCGCCATCCTGAGCTTGCGACAGTTCCCCTGGGCCGGGCAGACCTTGGAGACCGTCGCGCAGCTGTGGGTCACCCTCAACTCCTTCATCGCGCAGCTGCCCGTGGATCGGACGATCGTTGTCAGCTACGACGCGTTGGACGATCAGCCAGCCGAAACGATCGCAGGTGTCGACGATGCGCTCGCCACGCTCGGCCTTGATCCCGCTGGTTTCGACAGGAGACAGCTTGCTGCGAGCCACGCCGCGATCATCGGCAAGCCGCGGCCGACGATCGCCAGGATCATCGATGGGCAGGTGGTCCTCGGTGCGATCCCCAGCCTGAATCCGGAGCGGTGGACGCCGGCGCTCCACCGTCGGGTGTGGCCGATTGTGGAGGGCGTGCAGCGGGCACTGGCCGATCAATTCCCGAGTGTTTACGTGCCGCCCGCCCGCCCTCGGCACGTGCCCGAGAACGAATGGTGACGAAGTTGGGATGGGCCCGTTGATCTCCGCTGGGGGAGGGTGGTAGGCTGCTCGGAAGCCGGATTTCATCGCATCCGGGGGCTCAAGACACATGAGGCGAGAGACCGTGTCAGACAACCGCGAGCATGCCGACGGGGATGGTTCCGCCACCAAGCACCTTCGAGACACCGAGGCTCAGTCCACGATTAGCCGTCGCGGCGTCCTGTGGCGCGCAGGGTTGGCGACGGTTGGTGGCGTGTCTGCCCTGACCCTGCTCGATCAGCGCCGCGCCGAAGCCATCACCGGTGGCAATTTCATCCTGGGCCAGGCCAACGACGCCAACGCGACGACCACGCTCACTCCCACGAGTGGCGCGCCCCTGAAGCCGCTCATGCACATCGATGGCAGCTCCATGGGCATCACCGATACCACCCTCATCGTCGACGGCCCGACCGGCGGGAAATCGCTGCAGGTCAACACGGGTGCCGGCGCGAGCGCCGCCGCCGGCGGCTCGACCGCAATCAGCGCAAGCAGTGGATCGGCGACCGCTGTCTCTGGTACCGCCGGAGGGACAGGCGGCAAGGGGATCTGGGGCCATGCGACGGGCGGGCACGCGGTGCATGGGACCGCTTCAACCGGTTGGGGCGGCTTCTTCGAGGGCAGCGTGTACACGACCAAGTTCCACGAGATGAAGGAGATCACTACCCCTGCCGCGCCAGCGGCCAACCACGCGCGGCTCTTCCTGCGCGATAACGGCTCGGGCAAGACTCAGCTGTGCGTGCTCTTCAACACCGGCGGGTTCCAGGTAATCAAGACGCAGCCGTAAGGCTCGCCCGGCTCGCCAAACTCAGCAAACGACCTCTCTCGGCACTGCCGGAGGGGTCGCTTTGTGACCAGATGGTGAGCGGCCAGGGATTCGAACCCTGAACCTAGTGATTAAGAGTCACTTGCTCTGCCGTTGAGCTAGCCGCCCAGGCGAATGATGGCCGAGGCCCGTTGGACGGTCAACCAGTGGACAGCAGCTAGCTCCGCAGGACGCGCCGCCAGGCGGCGAATCCGACCGCGGCCAGCACGATGACCAGCAGCGCGACGAGGACCACGGGCGAGTCCACGCCGAACCAGGTGCTGACGATCGGCGGTGGGCTCGGCGTGGGGGACGGAGTGGGCGTCGGGCTCGGAGGTGGCGACGGCGTGGGCGTCGGGCTCGGAGTAGGCGAGGGTGTCGGCGTGGGTGTCGCAATCGGCTGACCGGTGATCGGATCGACCATGGTGTAGTGGGCCCAGAGGTACTCCCGAATGCTCAGCCCCGAGGCGTGGACCTGGGCCGCGAGCTCCCGGCCGAGGTAGCGGTAATGCCATGGCTCGTAATGGAAGCAGGTCAGGTTCGAAAAGTATTCGCCATGGGGCCCCTTCGGGTAGCTCATCAGCCACCCATACTCCCAGGCATGCTCGGCCATCCAGCTCCCTGCCGGGGTCGTCGCCCAGTCACCCTGCAGCGCGCTGCCGCCCCCTTTGGTCATGAAGTCGATCGTCAGGCCGAGCTGATGCTCCGAGTGGCCGGGTCGCTGTGAGTACGTGATCGCGTTGTCGTAGCCGTCCACGGCGACCCACCCGTTGAAGCTGGCGACCTGCTCCTGGTAGCTGCGGTAGGGGCTGTTGACCGCGATCGGCGTGCCGGCCTCGGCCGCAGCCGCGGTCATGGCGGCCAGATCGTCGATCGCCACCTGGCGGATGAACCCACCGCCGGCAATTCCCGCCTCGCTCACCGGCACCAGATCGGGCGGCACGTAATCCTCTCCGACCCTGAGGAGCCAGTCCACCAGCGTGGTGCTCCAAGAGGCGTAGTCGCTCGGCACCGTATGAATTTCAGCCAGGCGGCATGCCGGCAGCGGCCCGATGGCGGCCACGGGCGGCGGCGCAACTGCCGGGACGGCGAAAAGGCCGGCACCGATGAGGAGCCCGATGGCGACGGCGCGCAGGACGTTGGGTGTCTTCATGGTCGTTAGGCGGTGGGTACGATATCCCCGTGAAGCCCCCGGCGTCGCTCCGCGGAGTCACCGCCGTGGCGGCCGTGGCGCTGCTCGTCGCGTGCGCGAGCCCAAGCCCCAGCCCCACCCCGTCCCCCAGCGCCACCCCCACGCTCAGTCCATCTCCCACCGCGACGCCGATCCCGCCGGTCAGCTTCCCGCTGGCCGTGGTCACGGGGCTCACGAACCTCAAGGCAACGATCACCCTCGACGAGCTGGTGACCCTCGCCCGGCGCGGCCAGCTGGTGATGCCCTGCGGCGTCACGCTGACTCAGCCGGATCTTGCCGCGATCGGCCCGTGCGTCGCGGCCGATCAGGTGGTGACCAAGCTGCGCTCCGACCAGGAGCTGGTGGCCCTTCTGCCGCCGGGCCTCGTCGAGCCGGCCACGAAGGTCCTCCCGATCGCGGGCGACGGGCCATTCGGGCTCTTCGGGCCGGACCTGTTCGGTGATCCGGAGGCCCGGGCGCTGCCGTATCCGATCGTCGGATCCGCGCCGGCCGATGGCCCCGCGGCCCTCGACCCAGCCTGGACCGCGTACGACGCCTCGCAGACGTGGAACCTGACCGCGATCGGGAGCCTCTGCGCGGATCGCATTGCTGCCTACTACGCCGTGATCCAGGGCAAGGGCTGGGACTGGCCCTTCAACGGCGGGACCGCGACGTACACCGGTGGGCCCTTCCTCAACCCGAACCCCCCGGTCGGCATCTCGCGCTACCCGATCGTCCAGCCGGTCGAGACTGGCAACGACGGCGTCACCGCGAGCGTCAGCCGGCGAGCCGACGTCGCGCTCGCTGACCACAAGTGCCCGATCCTCCCGACCGCGAACTGGGCACCGAACGAGACCGGCCCGCCCAGCCTGGCCGTGCCGGAGGACGTCCTGTCGCGCTGGCAGGGCTTCCTGGGCCTGGACGCGGTGTATCTCGCGGCCGACCACCAGAGCGATCGAGGCGTCTTCGGCATCCAGTCGACGGTCGAGCTGCTCGACAAGCATGGCTTCCCGCACACCGGTGTCGGGATGAACCTTGACCAGGCCCTCGAGCCCGCCTACGTGGAGGTTGCCGGGCTGAAGGTGGCGTTCGTCTCCTGGAACGAGGTGACCGGCCCCGTCCATGCCGGCCCGACCACGCCGGGTGTCGCCTGGCTGACGGAGGCGAACGTCGATGGGGCCTTGGCCAAGGCGCGTGCCGGCGGAGCCGACCTGGTCATCTGCGACCCGCAGTGGTGGGGCGGTGACGAGTACCACCCCGACCTGTGGGCGTCGCAGCAGGCGGCCGTCGGCTGGATGGACCAGGCAGGCTGCGACCAGATCGTCGGCGGCGGACTGCACGTCAGCGGCGGCCTGTTCCTCCGCCAGCAGCCCGATGGGGTCAGCCTCATCGACGCCGGTCCCGGCAACTACATGTACGGCCAGGCCTGGTGGCAGGAGACGCAGGAGGGCGTCATCCTGGACATGACGTTCCGCGGCAAGACCCTCGCGAACGTCCGCCTACACCCGTACGTGATGATCCTCTCTGCCCGCGCGGCCCTGACCGACCCGGAGGGGGACGGCCACTACGTCCTCGAGCGCATCTGGAAGGCAGCAGAGCTCGATTATTAGTGCATTCGCGCGCGCCGCGCGCGGGCTCACGTCCCCGGTTTCGGAGGGCCTCCCAGCGGCTCCGGCGACTGCTCGTAATGGGCGCCGATGAAGGTCTTGATGGCGTCGAGGTCCGCGGTCTCGAGGTAGAGGAGCCAGTCCCAGGCCGTCACCGCGACCGGATGGCCGAAGTCCGCCCCGCTCCAGGGCGCCAGGATCACCTTGAACTGCTCGGTCGTGACCTGCTGCTGGACGAAATTGGTGAGCGTCGTGAGATCGGCCGCGGCGATCTTGGAAGGCTGGTACCAGATCACGATCCCGCCGTGCTCCAGGTTGTGGATCAGCCGTTCCTGGGGCTGGGCCGTGTTGTAGACGCCCCAGGGGCCGGGTGCGGTGGCGGATATCCAATGAGGGCCCGATGTGGCGGGGATCGACGAATACGGACCGCCCTGCGTCCCCTCCGCGATGTGTGTCCGGCCGTCGTCCGGCTGACGGGTGCCGATGCCCGCCTGGGAGCCTCCTCCGCCCAGAATGAGCACGAGTACGACCACGATGGCGCCGATGCCGAGCACCCCGCCGACCGCCAGCAGGCGCCAATCGATCCCCAGGCCGCCGCTGCGCAGGCGTCGCGACATCGCCTCGTCGGAGGCTCGTGATCGGCGCTGAATGCCGGAAGTGCGGCGCTTGGCCATATGGCGCGTCAGGATAGCCGAGCCTTCCGCCGAGCGCGGCTTAGGGGCTCCTGGAGTCGCGTTGGTAGAATCGGGCCCGCCGTCGGACCACCGACGAGCCACGGGAGGTGCGTTGAAGAAGCAGAGCGTCTTCGCGCTGGCGCGACAGCTGGTGTCGGGCTTCGTCACGCTGGCGAAGCTCGAGTTTCAGCATGGCCGGCAGGAGATCGGAGTCATGCTCGCCGGCCTGCAGGGAGCCGCGGTGCTTCTCGGGATCGCCTTCGGATTCGTTTTCGCGGCCCTCATCACGGTGGTGGTGGCGTTGATCCTCGGCCTGGCGGCGCTGACGGGTCTGCCGCCGTGGCTCATGGCGGTGATCGTGTTCGTCGTCCTGCTGTCACTCGCCGCGCTCCTGGCGTGGCGGGGCCTGCGCAGGATCCATGTCGGCGCGCCGGAAGAGACGATCGCATCGGTCAAGGAGGACATGGCGTGGGCGAGACGCTTGATGAGACGCGACTAGAGATCGTCGCGCAGCGGGCCGAGATCGAGGCCACCGTCGCTCGTATGCGGGAAGCGCTCGACATCCGGCGCCGCTTCCGCGAGAACCCCGCGTTGGTCGTGGGCCTTGGGGCGGCCGCCGTCTTCATGGTCGTCGGGGGGCCTCGCCGGGTGTTCGGCGCGGTGCGCCGCCACCTCTCGCCGACCACCGCCGAGAAGGCCTACGACGCCCTGCCTGAGCCGATGCAGGCCTGGGTGGCGATGCTCGCCGAATCAGCGGGACCGAAGGCGACCGAGGTGCGCGACGCGCTCGTCGAGGAGCTCCGTCGCTGGCGGCGCGACCCGGTCAAGGATCGCAAGGCGCGGGAGGCACTCGCGCGGCAGATGGTGGAGGGTCCGCCCGGACCCACACGCACTGCCTGGAAAGCTGCTGAGGCAGCGCTCACCCTGGTGGCCGCCGCGCTCGCACGCCAGGCCATCGCCCGTTTCCTGACCGATGGGCCGGACAAGAAAGAGCCGACCACGGCTAGCTCACAGGCGGCAGCAACATCATCGCCGGCCGGCGAGCAGGCCTATTCCGGGTTCTCCTCGATCAAAGAGCGCGTCCCGTAGCAGCGAGCCGCACGTACCTAGGTACCGATCGTCGGGGCCCGCTCGAGCTCTTCGCGCCGTCAACGTCGAGTTCTTCGCACCGTCAACATCGCGCGGGCCCGATGGGAGGGGTAACGGCGGGCGCTTATGGCGGCTTATCAGGCGGGCGGGGCCGCTACCGTGGGCTGGGCGACGGTCACGGCCTCGGGGGACGCCACGATAACGGTCCGAAGCGACTGCTCTATCCGGATAAAGTCCAGGCAGCCGGTGATGAGACGCTCGAGCGAGTTGAGGATCGTCGTATCGCCCCAGTTCTGTACGCCCGCTCGTTGGTCCATCTCCGCCATGAGTCCCGCCAGCCACTCGAAGTTCTCCCAGTACCTGAGGTCGCCCTCCGCGGTCCGCCACCTCCCCACGAATGGTGCGAGCACCGACCACCACAACTCGCACGCGGCGCTCAGATCGTTCCAGAGCAGCTTCCGGTCGAGGTGCCCGCCCCGGGTCAGGGTCGCGACCTTCTCCCAGAAGTTGGTGAGGGCCTTCGCCGCCCCTTCCGGCAGGTTCGCGCGGTCCGTGCCGTCTCGGAGCGCGATGAAGACCTCGAGCGTGTAGCGGGTGTAGCGCTCGGACACCCACTCGCGGTAAAACAAGTCGACCTGCCCGACGGCGCTCGCGTTCCGAGCGATCCGGAGCTGGCGGTAGATGGCGATGAAGGTGCCGGCGAGGATGAGCCCGCTCACCGCCGTCCAGAACCATTCCGACCCTGGACCGATGAACGCCATGCCGTCGGTGTTGATGAGTGTCACGTCCGCTCCTCCGCTGCTTTGGCGACCGATTGGCCGACGATAGGCAGCGTGGGATGGGGGCACAAGGGGCAGTGGCCGGGGTCGCCTACACGCTACCGATCGCCGCGGCCGTCGGAGCTAAGGAGCGTCTGCGGCCGCTACGCGAAGACCCGCGCATTTGGCCGGGCGCTAGACTGCCTATAGCCGCGGCGCGTGCTCGTCACCTTGCCGCAGAACCGCGGGCGAGTGGCGGAACGGCAGACGCGCCGGCTTTAGGAGCCGGTGTCGCAAGACGTGCGAGTTCGAATCTCGCCTCGCCCACCAACCTCGCCCATTCCCGCGCCGATCAGGAGCACTCCTTGGTTACCGTTTCGACCCGACCCCAGCCCGGCTCGCGGGTGACCCTCGAGATCGAGGTCCCCGCCGCAGAGGTCGACCGCCACTTCGCCACTGCCTATCGTCACGTCGCCGAGCGCACCAAGGTCCCCGGCTTCCGGCCGGGAAAGGCGCCGCGTCATGTCATCGACCGGTTCGTCGGGCATGGTTCCGTCGTGGCCGAGGCAATCGACCACCTCGTCGGCGAGGCCTACGACAGCGCCCTCGACCAGGCAGCGATCATCCCGATCGACCAGCCCGAGGTCGAGATCGACTTCGCCTCCGTGAGCGAGGGGTCCAGCGTGCGCTTCACCGCCACCGTGGCGGTCCGCCCCGAGGTGACCCTGGGGGCCTACACCGGCTACCCATTCGACCTCGAGCCGATCGAAGTGACCGATGAGCAGATCGACGCGGTCATCACCGACCTTCGTGAGCAGCAGGCGACCCTGCGCCCGATCGACGAGCGCGGCGCCGCGGAGGGGGACGTGGTGGCCGTCAAGTTCATCGGCACCATCGACGGGGAGCCGTTCGAGGGCGGCTCAGCCGATCGGCTGCCGCTGGTGATCGGCGAGGGGCGCATGGTCCCCGGCTGGGAGGACCAGCTGGTCGGGATGCGGATCGACGAGACGAAGGGCTTCGAGGTCGGCTTCCCGGACGATTACCGGGTGGAGGAGCTGCGTGGCAAGCGGGCGCACTTCGAGGTGACGCTGCTGGACATGCGCGAGCGGATCCTCCCCGATCTTGACGACGAGTTCGCCAAGAGCGTCAGCGATGGGCAGACGATCGAGGAGCTGCGAGCGGAGATCCGCGACGCGCTCCAGCATCGGGCTGAGGATGAAGCGCGTCACCGCTTCGCCGATCGGATCATCGACTTCGCGGTCTCGAACGCCACCGTCGAGCTCCCCGAGGTGATGATCGCCAACGAGATCGAGATCATGCGCGACGAGCTCGGGAACCGGCTGGCGGCGCAGCGCATCGGGATGCAGCAATACCTCGAGATGGCGCGCCAGACCCCGGAGGAGCTGGCCGCCGAGCTGCGCGAGCCTGCCTCGCGGCGCGTCAAGTCGCTCCTGGTCCTCTCGGCGATTGCCGAGAAGGAGGGGATCGACGCCGGCGACGAGGAGATCGACACGGAGATCCGCGACCAGCTCGAGCGCTACAGCGACGAGCCGCGCCTGGCCGAGTACCTCGGCTCGAGGCGTGGGCGGTCCTACCTGCGGATGACGCTGCGCAACCGTAAACTGGTCGACGAGCTGATCGGTCGGGCGACGGAGCAGGCGACGGAGCAGGCGACGGGCGAACCCGCAACGGAATCAGCCACCACCAACGAGTCGGAGTAGACGCATGCTGATCCCGATGGTCATCGAGTCGAGCGCTCGCGGAGAGCGGGCCTTCGACATCTACTCCCGGCTCCTCAAGGAGCGGATCATCTTCCTGGGTGAGCCGATCGAGGACCACATCGCCAACCTGGTCATCGCCCAGCTCCTCTTCCTGGAGAGCGAGGATCCGAGTAAGGACATCAGCCTGTACATCAACTCGCCCGGCGGGGTGGTGACCAGCGGCCTCGCCATCTACGACACGATGCAGTACCTCAAGGCCCCGGTGAGCACGATCTGCATCGGCATGGCGGCCAGCATGGCCTCCGTCCTGCTGGCGGCCGGCGCCAAGGGAAAGCGCTTCGCGCTGCCCAACAGCCGGATCATGATTCACCAGGGCTCGGCTGGCTTCCGCGGCAACACCCCCGACGTCGAGATCCAGATGCGCGAGGTGATGCACCTCACCGAACGCCTGACCGGCATCCTGGCCGCGCACACCGGGCAGCCGGGGGAGAAGGTGAAGTCCGATTCCGACCGCGACTTCTACATGGGCGCCGATGAGGCCAAGGCCTACGGCATCATCGACGACGTCTTCATCGGCAACACCGAGTCGCTGATCAGCATGACGCAGGCCTCGGGTGGCACCGTGCCGACCGCCAAGGAAGCGGCCGCGGCAGACGCCAAGGGCGAGGCCAAGACCAAGCGCTAGGCTCAGCTCCCGTTCAGGGTCGTCAGCAGGGTCTCCTCGGCAGAGGCCCGGTCGGCGGTCGAGAGGTAGGTGACGTTCGCCGGCCCATCGGTCGGGCGGGTGAATCCCGATTCGGGTCCATCGGCTTCCTCGATGGTGACCGTCGCCGCGCTGAACGTCCCGACGGAGTAGCCCGCCGCCAATTCCGCGGCGAGAGGATCCCACAGGTAGTAGGTCCCGTCGGTCATGAACGGATGGGTGGCGAACAGGTCCGCCAGGACCTTCGCCCCAGGCGCGCTCGCCTTCGAGGCCACTTGTTGGGCGAACGCCGTCGTCACCGGGACCTGGCTCGTTCCGTCCAGGCTGACGAGGCGCGGCTGGAGCCCCGAGGCAACCACCACGGCCGCGGCGTGTGGATCGACGTAGATATTCCACTCCGCGACGCCGTTGCCGGAGGGAGCCCCGGGTCCGAGGATGTTGCCGGGGACGCGAAGCGCCCCGCCCATCACTGTCACCTGGCCGAGGCGGCCGGCGAGGGAGGAGTCCGCCTGCAGGGCTTCTGCCAGGTTCGTGAGCGGGCCCAGGGTCAGCACCGCCAGCCCGGGGTCCTCCTCGGCAACTCGTGAGATGAGCGCCGTCGCCGTGCCGTTGTACGGGACCCGCGCGGTCTCGGGCAGCGCAAGCGCCGAACCTTCGTCTGCCGCTTCCCGCCACGCGTCAGGAAACGCGTGGTCGCCGGCGAGCGGCGTGTCCCGGCCACAGGCGACCGGGATCTGAGGCGCACCGAGTCGCTCGAGCAGGCCCAGCGCCACCGCGTCGCCCTGCGGGCACTGAACCTCGCCGGTGCCGGAAACGGTGATCGCCACTACCTCGACGCCGGGCGCGCTGAGCAGGAAGGAGAGGGCCACCAGATCATCGGGTGCCAGGTCCGTGTCCACCACGAGCTTCTGCGCATGCGGGGTCGTGACCCCGGTGCTGGCAGCCGGAGAAGAGCTCGCCTTGCGCGATGCGGTGGCCGAGGGCTGCGGGCTGGTCGCTGGCCCGGCGCTGCAGGCGGCCGGGACCAGCACCGCCAACGCGGCAGCAACCAGCTGGAGGGAGTGCGGCCGAGCTCGCATCGCCGAGAAGTATCGGCGGTCGTCAACCCATCGCCGAACTATCGGTCTATACCGGAATCCTTCCAGCCCCGTGCTATTCTATTTCAGGCGATGACCAGCAAGACCAAGGTCCCGTACCGCTGCTCCTTCTGCGGCAAGAGCCAGGAGCAGGTCCGCAAGCTGATCGCGGGCCAGGGCGTCTACATCTGCGATGAGTGCATCACCCTCTGCCAGGAGATCATCGAGGAGGAGATGCTCGAGGCGCCGCGCACCAAGACGGCGACCCCCGCACTCCCGGCCCCGCGTCGCATCAAGGAAAAGCTCGACCAGTACGTCATCAGCCAGGAGCAGGCCAAGAAGGTCCTCTCCGTGGCCGTCTACAACCACTACAAGCGCGTCAACGCCGGGCAGACGGTCGACGACGTGGAGCTCGGCAAGAGCAATGTCCTGCTCGTCGGCCCCACCGGAAGCGGCAAGACCCTCCTGGCCCAGACGCTGGCCAAGATCCTGGACGTCCCCTTCTGCATCGCCGATGCCACCAGCCTGACGGAGGCCGGCTACGTGGGCGAGGACGTGGAGAACATCCTGCTGCGCCTCATCCAGGCGGCCGATTTCGACGTGCAGCGCGCCCAGCGCGGGATCATCTACATCGACGAGATCGACAAGATCGCGCGTAAGACCGATAACCCCTCGATCACCCGGGACGTCTCCGGCGAGGGAGTCCAGCAGGCGCTCCTCAAGATCCTGGAGGGGACCGTTGCCAACGTGCCGCCGCAGGGCGGTCGCAAGCACCCCCACCAGGACTTCATCCAGATCGACACCACCAACGTGCTCTTCATCTGCGGAGGCGCCTTCGAGGGGCTGGAGCGGATCGTGGAGGAGCGAGTCGGGAAGCGGGGGATCGGCTTCGGCTCGCAGGCGCAGCGCTCGCGCGAGGAGCGGCGCCGCCTCATGGATCAGCTGATGCCCGAGGACCTGCTCAAGTATGGGCTCATCCCCGAGTTCGTCGGGCGCCTGCCGGTGGTCGTGAGCCTGGCGGCGCTCGTCAAGGAGGACCTGATCAAGGTCCTCACCGAGCCGAAGAACGCGGTCACCCGCCAGTTCGCCAAGTTCCTCTCCCTCGACCGGGTGGAGCTCGTCTTCACGCCCGAGGCCCTCGACGCCACCGCGCACCGCGCCCTGGACCGGAAGACCGGTGCCCGCGCGCTGCGCACCATCGTCGAGGAGGCGCTGCTGGAGGTGATGTACGACATCCCGGAGCGCACCGATGTCAAGAAGGTGGTCATCACCGCCGAGACGATCGAGCATGGTCAGCCACCGATCCTGCTGACGGAGACCGATTCGGAGCCGCGTCGCCGCAGCGCCAAGGATCGGGCCGCCGAGCGAGCGGAGGAATCGGCCTAGCTGACGCTCGATGCCGAGATCAGCGGGGGGCAATGCGGGCACCAGCCCCACCGATGAGCCGAACAGAGGAAACCTGCAGCAAATGAGCCCCACCACTCCGCCCGCCGCCGGCAGCTCGAGGAGCAGCTCGCCGAGATGAGTGCCACGGTCGAGAGCGAGGTCGCCAGCATCCAGGCGCGCGTCGCCGGCTATGAGAGCGAGATCGGAGCCTTCTTCGGCCAGCTCTCGGAGATCAGCGAGCCGGCGGCCTTTGCCGCCGCCGCCAAACGGATGCCGCATCCGCCCTCTCTCGACGAGCCGCCGGCGCCGGCACTGCCGGCAGTCGTGCCCGTTGCGGGCGAGACTGCAACTGAGTCGCCAGCAGCCGAAGCCGATACGCCGGCCGAGGCCGATACTGCGGCCGAAGCCGGTACTGCGACCGAAGCCGGTACTGCGACCGAAGCCGGTACGGCGACCGAGGCCGCAGCAGAGCCCGCTCCTGAGACCGATGCCTCCGAGAAGCCGGCCGGCCGCGATGCCGAG
>VBJX01000041.1:2172-10614 GCA_005879775.1 Chloroflexota bacterium | reverse complement strand
GTGTCGCTGGGCCTGGCGCCGGCGGGGGAGGAGTTCGTCTATCGGGCGACTCACGCCCCCGACCTCGACCTCCAGGCCACGATCCGGGCGATCGAGGGCGAGGGCACGGAGATCCGCGAGACGGACGGCGCGCTGCGCGTCATGGTGTCGCACTCCAGCTGATCCCAGGCGCCCGTAGTCACGCCCTGACTAGAAAAGCGGACGAGGGCCGGGCTCCTGCGCGATTTCAGTCACCAGGCGACTCAACCGCGAAGGAAACGGGCCAGATAAGGCCCTTCTTCGCGATTTCAGTCGTAGGACGACTGGGAGGGTCGGGCGACCACGGCTCTGCCAGGTGCTACACTCGAACGAACGGCGTTGACCGTGAGGAGTACCCCTCCATCGGGCGCAGGAGAGAAGCAGGCCACCGGCTGAGAGCCTGCCGCGCAACGAGAGGGAGAAGGTCGTACGTGAGCCGAGACGGGATCCGCCCGATAACGCGGATACGAGGGCGTCATCGGTCCTGACTCGACCGGGACGCCGAACGAAGGTGGTACCACGACCCGTTCGTCCTTCGACGAGCGGGTCTTTTGTTTGCCAGGGAAAGGAGGCAGGCCGATGACGACGGAGCGCCGCGTCCTCTCGCCGCGCTACGTGCCTGCCGAGGTTGAGCCGGCGATCTACGAGCGCTGGCTGGCGAGCGGCGCCTTCACGCCCGCCCCCGAGCCACCGGCGGGGGCCGAGCGCTTCGTGATCATCCAGCCGCCGCCGAACGTAACCGGCGCCCTGCATCTCGGCCATGCCCTGACGGCGACGGTCGAGGACGTCCTGGTTCGCTACCACCGGATGCGCGGTGACGACACGCTCTGGCTGCCCGGGGTGGATCACGCCGGCATCGCCGCCCAGTTCGTGCTCGACAAGATCATCGCCGAGGAGGGCGAGACACGGGAATCGCTGGGCCGCGACCGATACCTGGAGCGGATGTGGCGCTTCATGGACGAGACCCGCAGCGTCATCGGCGACCAGCACCGGCGCCTCGGCGCCAGCCTCGACTGGACCCGCGAGCGCTTCACGATGGATGCCGGAAGCGCCCGCGCGGTGCGCGTCGCGTTCAAGCGCCTGTGGGATGCGGGGCTCGTCTACCGCGGCGAAGCGATGGTCAACTGGTGCCCACGCTGCCGCACAACCATCAGCGACCTGGAGAACATCCACCGCGAGGAGAGCGGGACGCTGTGGACGATCCGCTACCACCTCGAGCGGCCTGAGGGCTCGGGCGAGGCGGACCCCGATCACTGGATCAGCGTGGCAACCACCCGCCCGGCGGTCCACCCCGATGACGAGCGCTACCGCGACCTCGTCGGGCGCTACGCCATCCTCCCGTTCCTCGGCCGCCGCCTGCCGATCGTGGTCGACGACGCCGTCCAGCAGGAGTTCGGCACGGGCGCGGTGAAGATCACCCCGGCGCACGATCCGGACGACTACGCCCTCTCGAAGCGCCATGAGCTGCCCGCCATCACCGTCCTGGACGAGGAGGCGCGGATCAACCAGGAGGGCGGAGAGTTCGCCGGGCTCGATCGCTACGAGGCGCGCCGCGTCATCGTCGATCGCCTGCGCGAGCTCGGCGATCTCGAGGGCGAGGCCCCGCACCAGATGGTGGTTGGCCACTGCGAGAAGTGCGACACGGTGATCGAGCCGCGCCTGAGCGTGCAGTGGTTCGTGCACGTCAAGCCGCTGGCGGATCGGGCCCTGGCCAGCGTGCGCGAAGGACGGACCCGGATCATCCCAGCCCATTTCGAGAAGGTCTACGCCCACTGGATGGAGAACATCCATGACTGGGCAGTGGGCCGCCAGCTGTGGTGGGGGCATCGGATCCCGGCCTGGTACTGCCCTGACGGCCACATCACGGTGACCGATGCCGAGGGAGGCCCGGACGGCTGCGCCGAGTGCGGAGTCCCGGCGGAGAGCCTCGTCCAGGAGACCGACATCTTCGACACCTGGTTCAGCAGCGGCCTCTGGCCGTTCAGCACCCTGGGCTGGCCCGATGAGACCGCCGACCTGGCGCGCTTCTACCCGACATCGGTCATGGAGACCGCCTACGAGATCCTCTTCTTCTGGGTGGCCCGCATGATGATGCTCGGCCTCTTCTGCACCGATGTCGAACCGTTCCATACCGTCTACCTGCACGGCATCGTGCGCGATCCGTACGGGCAGAAGATGAGCAAGACCAAGGGGAACGTCGTGGACCCGCTGGAGATGGTCACCGAGGTGGGCGCCGATGCCCTGCGCTTCGCGCTCGTCTCCGGGAATGCGCCCGGGGTCGACCAGCGGCTCACGAGCGCGCGGATCACGGGCGGGCGCAACTTCACGACCAAGGTGTGGAATGCGGCGCGCTTCGTCCTCGGGGCGCGGCCAGAGCCGCTTGCCGAGGCTGGTGGCGAGCCGACCCTCGCCGAGCGCTGGATTCGCTCCAGCCTGGCCGATGCGGTGGCGCAGGCCACCCGCCAGCTCGATCAGCTCGACCTCGCCGGCTACCTGGCCACGATCTACCAGTTCGCCTGGAGCGACTACTGCGACTGGTTCCTGGAAATGGCCAAGGTCGACCTGCGACGGCCCGACGCCGCGCCTAGCGAGCAGGCACGGGTGTGGGGAACCGCCGCGGAGACGCTCGCCGGCCTCATCCGGCTGCTGCATCCGATCATGCCCTTCGTCAGCGAGGAGATCTGGGGCGCTCTGAGTGCCGCGGCGCCGGCCGTGACGCAGGGAGAGCTCCTCCTGATCCGCGCCGCGTGGCCGGAGCCGGAGGTGCGCGACATGGCGGTCGAGGACGCGGTCGACGGGACGATCCAGCTGATCACCGAGCTCCGCGACCAGCGGAATGCGCAGGGGGTGCCCTCGGCGGCGTGGGTGAGCGCCAGGGCGCTATCGGCTTCTGACCTCGCCTTCGGGACCCTGGAGCAGACGCGGCCCTACGTCGAGGCGCTGGCACGGATTCGACCGTTCGAATTTCTGCCGGCGAATGCCAGCGTCGATGTCCCGCCCAGTGCCTCGAACACGCGGCTGGCTCCGGCCGCCTGGATCGAGGGAGAGGACCTCGGGAAACCGCAGACTGACCGCCGCGATGCATCCCGGGAGGCGCTCGCCGCGCGGATCGAGCGCCTGCGCGAGCTGCTCGGCAAGGCCGAGTTCGTCGAGCGCGCCCCGGCGCCGGTGGTCGCCCGCGAGCGCCAGCGACTTGCCGAGCTCGAGGAGCAGCTGCACGCTCTCGTCGGCGACTGACCGCCCGAAGGCCACCGGCGGGTGGTTGTCGGGGGGAGCGGCGCACGTCGCTGCTAGAATCGGCCGCGCTGCCCACCACCAGGGGATCCCGATGTCATTCCTGCGTCGAAAGAAGCCTGACGACAACTCTGCGCCGCCCCCTCCCCCGACCCCGGTCGCCGAGGAGGTCGCCGCCCAGCAATACACCTTGAAGCTGGCCTACCTGGCGCGCAGCAGCGACGGGCTGCGCATGGAGGCCGACCCGGCGGTGCGGGCCATGCTCCCCGAGGTCGTCGCCCCGCTGGCGCTGAGTCCGGTCGAGGTGATCGAGCCGCTCGGCAGGGAGTTCGGCGAGGCGGCGCCCCGCATCGAGCGCGTGATCGAGCTCGAGCAGTGGGTGCTGGCGCGCGCCGCGGTGTCGGCCATCGGGCGCCACGCCCTCTACCTCCTCGAATTGACCGATGCCATCGACATGACCGTCGACACGTTCTTCTGCGCCCTGCTGCACGGGGAGGTCGACACCAGCGGCTACCCTGACTACAACTCCATCGTTGGCGGCCTGGCCAGCCACTGGGACGAGCTGAACGGCGAGCTGATCGTGCGCGCCGTGGTCGGCTGGGGCGGCGAGGGACAACGCGGCGACACCGAACGAATTGGCCGGCGGCTCCTCAGCTCGCTCTATCAGCAGGTGATCGCCACCGGGCGGAGCCTGGGGCCTGCCACGGCCGCGCGACTGCCCACCCCGGGACGGCACGCCGGAGCGGTCTGCGCGCACTGTGGCTTCGACGCCGGCGCCGCCGGCGCCTTCTACTGCCCAAAGTGCGGGATGCGCATGCAGCGGGGGGGATGACGCTCCCCGTACCTTCGTCAGTGGTGGAGTAGGCCTCATTCCCATTGTCGAGCCGCTTGGGCGCGTTCGATAGTTGCGTCGCTCGTCACCCCCACCTGACCGGAAGGATGCCAATGGAGCGACCCACCGTCCTGCTGTCGCTGAGCGACGACGCCTGGCCCTACGTCGAGGCGCTGGGCCGCGCTGGATTCGAGCCGATCACCGATCCGATGGACGGGCTTGCCCGGCTTGCCCGCGGCGAATCGCTCGACATGGCGGTGATCGATTGCGATGGGGATATCGCCCAGGCGGCAAACCTGTTCGAAGTGCTGCACGAGGGGCGCCAGGTGCCAACCATTCTCGTCTTCAGCGAGACGCTCCCTGACTTCGCCACGGCCCCCGGCGCCGAGGATGGGCGCGACGAGTACGCCCTCAAGCCATTGCCGGCTGAGGCGCTGGTCTATCGGCTGCAGGCGATCATGATTCGCGCCGGCCGCGCGCTGCCGATCGAGTCGGCCGGCTGGGTCGATACCCTCACTCCCGACGCGGGCACCATCGGCGAGGGGCAGGTGGTGAGCGTCTTCGCCCCGAAGGGCGGAGTCGGCAAGACGATGATCGCGGTCAACGTGGCTGTCGCGCTCCGCGAGCAGACTCGCTCCAGCGTCTGCCTGCTCGACGCGGACGTCGGGGTTGGCAACGTCACCTCGATCCTGGAGGTCTCCAGCAAGATGGGGCTCGTCGACCTGGCTGACTCACCGCCCGACGAGTGGACTGATGCCAACTTCGACCATGTGACCACTGTCCACGAGCAGAGCGGCGTGCGGGTCCTGACCTGGGGCAGCTCCCCGGGCGACTTCACACGGGTGACCGCCGATCTCCTGCTGGCGGCCGTCCGCTGGGCGCGCTCGCATCACAACTTCGTGGTGATCGACACCCATCCCAGCTACGACGATCGCACCATGGCGATGCTTTCCGTCTCGAACGAGATCTTCCTGATCGTCACGCCGGAGGTGGGCCCGATCAAGACCAGCGCCCAGTTCCTGGTGATGGCGCGCGAGGTGGGGCTGGGCGGCATCGTCAAGCCGCGCCGACCACGGGATCTCGAACGCCGATATCGCCCAGTCGCTGGGGATGCCGGTCAGCGCCACAATCGTGTCCAATGGCCCGAAGGCGGTCATGGCCGCCAACGAGGGGACCCCGGTCATCAGCCGCTTCCCGCGAGAGAAGATCGCGACCGACCTGCACAGCGTCGCGCGGCTCCTCACCCGCGAGGAGGCGACCCCCGTCGGCGCGCGCGGACGTCAGTGGCTTCCCGCCTTCGGCTCGCGCTCCTGACCTGACTCGGCGCGCATTGCGCGCTCATCGGTCGACTGCCATCATGCGCACCCGTGCCTGCCTATGACTACCAGTGCCGCTCCTGCGGCACGATCTATGAGGTCCTCCACTCGATGCTGGCGGACGGACCGAGCACCTGCGAACGATGCGGCGGGCAGCTCCGTCGCGTGATCAATCCGGCCGGGATCATCTTCAAGGGGAGCGGGTTCTACCGGAACGACTCCCGCTCATCGAGCTCGACGAGCGGGACCTCGCCCAACCGGGAATCAGGGCCGAGCGCCGGTGACGGCGCCACGGCTGGAGGCTCCACGACCGGTACGAGCGACAAGACCAGGACGCCCAAGACCGAATCCGCGCCGAAGACTCCCAGCACCTCAGGGAGCGGAGCGAGCGACTAGGCGGATCGCTGCTGTGGCGTTCCGCAGCGGCGGCAGAAGCGGGCACTCGCCGAGAGCGAGAGGCCACAGTGGGCGCAGTCCTGCACCCCGATCTGGCTGATCGCAGCAGATACCTCGTGGGCTGAGGCGTCCCAGAAGGCACCTCTGGCGGCCTGTCCGAGGTCGGCCATGGTCACCGGAGCACCGCTCGAGCGGTAGGGCAGGACCCTCGGACGGGTGCTGACGGCGCCCTCGCCCTCGTCGCCCAGGCCAAGCAGGTCGAGCTGCGCGCGGCGTGCCGCGAGGCTGGCATCTTCCTCCGCGGAGGCCGCCGCGGCGACCTCCTCGCGAGGTGGCGCAGGCCGCGGGATGCGCAGAATCGTCTCGGAGATCGGCCGGATCGGGCGGAATGGAATGGGCTCTGGTTCGGGCTCGACGATCGGCTCTGCCTCCGGCTCCGGCTCGGGGGCGGCGGCCAGGACGGGCTCGGGCTCCGGCTCGGGCTCGAACATCGGCTCCGGCTCGGCGGCCACGACCAGCTCAGGCGCGGGCTCCGGTTCGACGATCGGCTCAGGCTCCGGCTCAGGCACCGCCTGTGCCTCCGCCAGCATCGCCTCCATCGGCCATTCGGCGGCTGCCGCCTCGGCGGCCAGGTCCGGCACCCAGGTCAGCGGGGCGCAGGTCTGACAGCGGCCAGCCTCGTCGTTCCAGCAGGTCAGGCAGGTGTACTGGCGGCAGTTGATGCAGAAGTTGAACGAGGAGTGGAACGCCTCCAGCTGCTTGGTGGCCAGGACCTCCTCTTCGGCCCGCCTCGCGTCGTCCATGCTCTCGCTGAGCGAGTCATGGCCCATCACGTAGTTGCGAAGACCGCCCACCAGGCCGCGGGTCTTGCCCAGCGTCGAGAGGCGCGTCGGGGCGGCGAACTCGTAGCGAGTGCCACACCGTTCGCAGAACGATTCTGTCAGCGCGTCGGGCATTGCGATGTCGGTATCTGCCTCAGGCAACCTGCGGGGAGCCAGTATACCGAGGGTCATTCCACGCTCCCCACAGGCATATTGGTACCGCCAGCCACGCCGTTGGTACCGCGTGGGTCACCCGTGGCCGAGCGTCGCTCCGCAGGTGCTAGGATCGGCCGATGGGGATCCTCTCCCGGCTGGAGGCCTTCCTGGAACGGCTCTTCGAAGCCCCAGCCGGGCGCCTCGGTGCCAACCTTCAGCCGGTCTCGCTCGCCAAGCGGATCGAGCGGGCGATGGACACCAACAAGTCATTCGGCGAGCGGGGCGTGATCGTCCCCAACCGCTACGAGGTGCACCTGCACCCGTCCGACTTTGCGACCTTCGAGTCATATCGGGCCTCGCTCGAGGACGATCTGGCCCACGGCGCGCTGTCGAGGGCCCGCCGCGAGCACTACACCCTCGTCGCGCGACCCCAGGTGAGCGTGGTGGCCGACAGGGCCGTGCCTCGCGGCGACGTGCGCGTGGCGGCGAACGTGGTGGACGACGCCGGCGAGCTGGTCGCGGAGGAGGCCCCGGCCCGCGTCGCCAGCGACACGATCGTCTTTGCCCGACCCGGTCACGAGGTGGCCGAGCCCGATTCGGCACAGCGCGTCTACCTGCTGGTCACCAGCCAGGACAGCCCCCCGGTGCAGTTCGACCTGGGAAGCGCCCTGATCACCATCGGTCGGGCGAGCGACAACGACGTCATCCTCGATGACGCGCAGGTGAGCCGCCACCACTGCCAGCTGAAGCTGCAGCACGGCGCCTACAGCCTGGCCGACCTCGGCAGCCGGAATGGCTCGTGGGTCAACGGCGAGCAGGTGAGCGAGGTCGCACTCGGTCCCGGCGACCTGATCCGGATCGGGTCGACCGAGATCGAGTTCCAGGTGAGGGGATGACCGCGGAGATCCTCCGCCTCCTGCTGCTCGTCCTGCAGCTCGGCTTCCTCGGGATCCTCTACCTGCTCCTCTTCGGCTTTGGCCGATCATTGCTGCGGGACCTGCGCAGCGCCGAGCTGGCCCAGATGGCCAGCCAGTCGGGGATCGGCAGGCTGGCGGTTCTCGAGTCGCCGGAGGGGGAGCCGGCGGTCGGCCGCGCGATCGCCCTGGGACCGATCAACTCGATCGGCCGCACACCTTCCGCGGCCGCAGCTGGTACGTCGAGGACCAGGGGAGCACCAACGGGACGTACGTCAACGGCCACAGGATCGATCGGGCCGTCGCCCTCTCGTTCGGGGACGAGCTGAGCATCGGGCGCGTGCGGATGCGGCTCGAGCGCTGATGCTGGCAGCGCGCCGCTCGACCGAGCTGCGGCTGCTGCTGCCGCTGGTCGTTCTCGTGCCGCTCGGCTTCGCGGTCACCCACATCGCGGAGACCGGGACCCCGGATCCAGGACCCCTGGGACTGGCGATCGTCTACGTCGGGCTCATGTTCGGGGCCCACTTTGCCCTTCGGGTCGCCGGCAACCGTGGCGACCAGATGCTCCTCCCTGCCGTGGCCGCCATCGGTGGGGTCGGGCTGGTGATGCTCAATCGGCTCCCCCAGGACCTGCTCGGCATGGAGGCCTTCGGCTTCCAGCTGGGAATGGCCGCCACCCAGCTCGTCTGGTTTGTGGTCGGAGTGAGCGCCATGGTGGCGGTGGCCGTCTTCTTCCGCGACGACAGCGTCCTGCG
>VBJX01000041.1:0-2005 GCA_005879775.1 Chloroflexota bacterium | reverse complement strand
GCCCTGCTCGCCGGGGCGAGCATGCGCATCGGGCCGCTCCGCGTCCCGCCGCTGCCATACCTGCTGCCGATGGTCGCCATCTTCGTGATCGTGATGCTCATCGTCATCGTCAGCCGCGACCTGGGCACGGCCCTCCTCTTCCTGGGCATCTTCCTGACGATGCTCTTCGTGGCGACCGGGCGCCGATCCTATGTGCTCCTCGGGATCGTGCTCTTCATCGTCGGCTCGTTCTTCGCCTACCAGGCCTTCGGGCACGTGCGTGTCCGGGTCGACAACTGGATCGATCCGTTCGCCGACCCATCGGGCACCGGCTATCAGACCGTGCAGGCGCTGTATGCCTTCGGGCGCGGCGGCCTCTTCGGTGAGGGCCTCGGGCAGGGGCTGCCGTCGATCTCCGGGCATCTGCCGATCCCGGCGTTGCCCACCGATTTCATCTTCGCCGCCGTGGCCGAGGAGCTCGGCCTGCTCGGCGCTTTTGCCCTGCTCTGCCTTGCCCTGGTGGTCGTCTTCCGCGGGCTCCGCACCGCCATGCTGGCCCGGGACGATTTCAGCGCCATGCTGGCCGTGGGGCTGACGATCAGCCTGGGGTTGCAGACGCTGATCATCGCCGCGGGCAACGTGAAGCTGATCCCGCTGACCGGCATCACCTTCCCGTTCGTGAGCTACGGCGGCTCCAGCCTGCTCGCCTCGTTCGTGGTGATCGGCCTGTTGCTGAGCATCAGCCACCGCTCGGCGCTCGACGCCCAGGCCGAGGGGCGTGCCTCGTGATCGCCACCAACGTCCGCCGTCTCGGCCTCTACCTTCTGCTCTCGTTCGCGATCGTCTCCGGCGGGCTGGCATGGTGGCAGGTGGTCGATGCCCAGCAGCTCGCCACTCGCCAGGACAACCCATTGGTGATCGCCGCCCGGCGCAGCGCGCTCCGCGGGTCGATCTTCGATGCTAACGGAGCGCTCCTGGCCTCGAGCGCGGTCACCGACGGGATCAGCCGCCGCACGTACGTCGACCAGGCCCTTGCCCAGGTGATCGGCTACGCGAGCCTGCGCTTCGGCACCACCGGCGTGGAGCGGGCCTGGGACGACGTGCTCACCGGCCGCACGGACCCCAACCCATTCCGCAACATCGTCAACGACATCCTGGCGCGGCAGCCCCAGCCCAGCGACCTGACCCTCACCATCGACAAGCGCCTGCAGGACTTCGCCGCGGCCAAGCTCGGAGCCAACCCCGGGGCGATCGTCGCGCTCGACCCGCGCACCGGCGCCATCCTGGCCATGGTCTCGACCCCCGGCTTCGACGCCAGCGGCTTCTCCGGCGACCCCACCACCGCGCAGGCCGCCTGGGACGCGGTCGCCGGTGCGGCGAACAACCCGTTCCTGGATCGGACCCGGCAGGGTCACTACACGCCGGGCTCGATCATGAAGATCGTGACCACCTCTGCGGCGCTCGACTCGGGTGCGATCACGCCCCAGACCACCTTCGCCGATCAGCCTCGCCAGGAGACCGAGGGCTTCCTGCTCGACGGCTTCACCATCCACGAGCACGGGCTGGGGAGCGTGAGACCGGCGCTCTGGTCGCTCTCCTCCGCGCTGCAGGTGTCATCGAACATCTCGCTATCTCGACTACGCGCAGCGCTTCGGCTTCTGCCACCCGCTGAGCATCGGCGAGGACGATCGGACGCTGCCGGTCGATGCGTCGTATGTCTCCGCCCCCTCGCCCGATGGCTGTGCCCCCTTCGCCGACCGCGTCGAGCTCGCCAACGCGGCCTACGGCCAGGCGGCGGTGGCAGTCACCCCGATGCAGGAGGCGCTCGTGGCGGCCACCATCGCCAACGAGGGCATCGAGCCCCTGCCCTACGTCGTGCGCGACCTGCGCGCCCATGCCGGCACGCCGGCCAACGGGCCGAGCGGCGTCGTGCTGCAGACCTACGGCAGCGGGGGAGGGCGTCCGGTCGTCTCGCCGTCGGTGGCGGCAGAGGTGCGGGCGGTGATGATCGACGCCGTCCAGGGCT
>VBJX01000162.1 GCA_005879775.1 Chloroflexota bacterium | reverse complement strand
GGCATCGCCGCTGACGAGGCACGCGCCCGGGAGTTCGCGGAGGGGTCGCCTTCGGTCGCGACCGCCCTCAACCCGGTTCTCGGCTACGAGGAGGCGGCGTCGATCGCGAAGCAGGCGCTCGCTGAGCGAACGTCGATTCGGCAGGTCGTGATCGAGCGCGGCCACGTCGATTCCGGAAAGGTCAGCCTCGAAGAGCTGGACCGCCTGCTGGACGTGATGGAGATGACGCGATGAAATGGATTACGCGGGAGCACGTCAAGGTCGACCGGGTCGCCTGCCCGTGGCTGATCCTCAAGTACATCGACCCCGAGGCTGAATTCCTCTTCGTTCCGGCCGCTGACGTGGTTACTGTTGCGGAGCGCGAGGGAGCGACGCCATTCGACACCCAGGGCGCCAAGCTCGGACACCGCGACGGCAAGTGCAGCTTCGAGACCATCATCGAGGAGTACGACCTGCTCGCCCGAGACCCGGCGCTGGCGCGAATGGCCGAGATCGTCCACGGTGCGGACGTCTCTGCCGATCTGGACCGTGTCCCCGAGTCGCGCGGCCTGAAGGCAATCGCCGAGGGCTTCGGCCTGGTCTACCCAGATGACCACGCCATCCTCGCCGCGGAGCTCCCGCTGTACGACGCGCTGCATGCCTGGTGCGCGCGCCAACTCGAAACAGCCGATCGACGCTAGCCGGGTTCCCGGCGCTCGGGCGTAGAATCTGGGACTCAACCGCCGCCATGAGAGCCACCCGCTGGTGCGCATGAGGAGCCTCCGACCGTGACCATCGCCACGCATACCTACCAGAACCTGATCGGCGGCCGGTGGGTCGACGCCAGATCGGGCGCGACCTTCGACAGCGTCAGCCCCGCGAACCACGACGATGTGATCGGGACCTTCCCGGCGAGCGGCGCAGCCGACGTGGACGCGGCGGTCGAGGCGGCGCGCGCGGCCTTCCCCGCATGGTCGCTCATGCCGGCGCCGAAGCGCGGCGAGATCCTCTTCAAGGTGGCGCGCATCCTGGCCGAGCACAAGGAAGAGCTCTCGCGGCTCATGACCCGCGAGATGGGCAAGGTGCTGACCGAGTCGCGCGGCGACGTGCAGGAAGCGATCGACGTCGCCTACTACATGGCCGGCGAGGGGCGGCGCCTGTTCGGCCAGACGGTGCCATCGGAAATGCCGGACAAGTTCGCGATGGCCATTCGCCGGCCGATCGGGGTGGTCGGGATCATCACCCCCTGGAACTTCCCGATCGCGATTCCCGGCTGGAAGCTCTTCCCGGCGCTCATCTGCGGCAACACCGCGGTCATGAAGCCGGCCAGCGACACGCCGGCATGCATGGTCCGCTTCATCGAGCTGCTGATGGAGGGCGGCATCCCCGACGGGGTCGTCAACGTCGTGACCGGCTCCGGCGGCGAGGTTGGCAACGCCATCGTCGAGCACCCGGACGTGCGGGTCATCAGCTTCACCGGCCACACCGATACCGGCGTCGAGATCAGCCGTCGCGCGGCAGAGACCCTGAAGCGCGTCAGCCTTGAGCTAGGCGGCAAGAACCCGATCGTCATCTGGGAGGATGCCGATCTCGACCTCGCCCTCGACTCCGCCGTCTGGTCTGCCTTCGGCACGAGCGGACAGCGCTGCACCGCGGCCAGCCGGCTGATCGTGCATCGGTCCGTGCATGACCAGTTCGTCGAGGCCCTCCGCAAGCGCGTTGCGGGGCTCGTGCTGGGGGACGGCCTGGACGAGAAGACCGATGTCGGGCCGGTCATCAACGACAAGGCGGTCGAACGCATTGCGGCGTACGCCGCCATCGGGCGCAATGAGGCTGACCTGGTGATCGGCGGCGAGGCGGCGCGTGATGGCGGGCTCGACAAGGGGAGCTTCTTCCAGCCGACCATCTTCACGGAGGTGAAGCCCGATGCGCGCATCGCCATGGAGGAGATCTTTGGCCCGGTGACATCGGTCATTCCGGTCGAGACCTGGGAGGAGACCGTGCGGATCGTGAACTCCGTCAAGTACGGGCTCTCGACCTCGCTCTTCACCCGGGACATCAACCTGGCCTTCCGCTCGATCCGCGACTTCGACTCCGGGCTGGGGTACGTGAACCACGGCACGATCGGCGCCCCCTTCGGCGGCACCAAGGCCACCGGCAACGGCCACCGCGAAGTAGGCCAGACGGCACTCGACTTCTTCAGCGAGTGGAAGAGCGTCTACATCGACTACTCGGGGAAGCTGCAGCGGGCGCAGATCGACATGGAGTTCATCGACCAGGAACAGGTCTAGGCCGCAGCGCATCCGCTTTGCGCGATCGGCACCGGCATGCCAGCATGCCCGGCGATGCGTCTGCCCCATTTCCCGCTGCATGCCGTCGTCTTCCCGCACCTGCCATTGCCGATTCACGTCTTCGAGGAGCGGTATCGGGCGATGGTCCGCGACGCGATGGCCGCCGACTCGCTCTGGGCGGGCCGATTCGTCGTGAGCCTCATCCTGGAGGGGAGCGAGGTGGCCGATCCGGGAGCCAATCCTCGGACGCCCGGGCGAGCTGCCGCGGTGGGCACGATCGTCGAGGTGCGACACGCGCAACGCTTCGGAGATGGCCGTTGGGGGCTGCTCACCGTCGGGCTGGCGCGGGTCGCCATCGGTCCAGTCGACGCATCGGGCCCATATGCGATCGTGGATGTCAACGAGCTGCCCGAGGTCCGGGGTGACGCGGCCGAGGCAGCTGCCTTGCTGCCCCTGGTACAGGCCGCGCTCGACGAATACCTGACCAGCGTGAAACGTTTCGTGGCCTCGGCGGCGTCTGTGGGAAGAGAGTCGCAAGAGATCACCGACGTGGCGACCACCCTGGACGAGGTCCTCAAGCCGATCCGGCTGCCCGACGACCCGCTCGCCGCCAGCTATGCGGTTGGCGGGGTCCTGCAAATCGAGCTCACCCGCAAGCAGCGGCTGCTCGAGCTGCCCGATGGCGCCAGCCGGCTCCGCGCCGAGCTCGATCTCCTGCGTCGCGAGGCTCGGCTGGTCGCCGACGGCGAGATGCCAACGGTCGGCACCGACTCACTCACCTACAACCCCAACTGACGAGGTTGTCCTTGACCCGCATCCTGCCCTGGCTGGCTGGCGCCGCCCTCGTGCTGGCCGCCTGCGGATCGGCGAGTCCACCCGCGTCCGAGGGAGGTCCCTCGGCAAGTGCCGGCGAGTCCAGCTCGTCGGGCCTGGCGAGTCCGTCGAGCCCCGCGACCGCCTCGCCCTCGGAAAGCCCCCAGGCCAGTGTCCCGTCGGGCGGCGCCAGCTATACCGTGCGGTCCGGCGACACGCTCTCTTTGATCGCGCGCAGCTGGGGGACGACGGTCGAACTGCTCCAGGCCTGGAACGCCGGGCGCTACCCCTCGCTGGCGGCAGACCCCGGCACGGTCCAGGTGGGATGGGTCCTGATCGTATCCGGCGACCCGGATGCGACACCGCTGCCCACTCCGGTCGTCGCGCCGGCGCCAACCCCACCGGCGTCAGGCTGCCGGGCCGGCAACCGCGTGGCCGCCGGCTCGCAGCAGACCTTTGTCAGCATTCCCGGAGCAGGCCATGCCGTGGCGCTCACCTTCGATATGGGGGGCCGCCTCGACCCCGGAGTCGAGATCCTGAACCTGCTCATCGCCAATCACGTGTGCGCCACGCTCTTCCCGACCGGCGCCATGGCCGAGACGACCCAGGGCAAGGCGATCATGGCCATCATCAAGGCCCACCCCGAGCTCTTCGAGGTCGGCAACCACACCATGCACCACTGCGACCTGGTGCACGGCGGGCTCGGCTCGCCGACCACCGCGCCATGCGTCACCGGCGGGACCCCGACCTCGGACTTCATTCGCAAGGAATTGACCGATGCGGCCGCGATCCTGAAGCAGTACTCGGGCCAGGATCCGGTGCCCTACTGGCGCCCCCCGTATGGATCGGTCAACGACTTCGTGCGCACGGCCGCAGCATCGGTTGGCTATACCAAGACCTTCATGTGGAGCGTCGACACCATCGACTGGAAGC
>VBJX01000161.1 GCA_005879775.1 Chloroflexota bacterium | reverse complement strand
GCGGGTCGATGGGTCTGCCGGCCCAGCGACTCGAAGAGCGGATCGATGAACCGCGCTCCGTTGTGGTTCACCAGGACCACGCTGACCAGCGGCTTCTCATGAACCGACGCCTGGGGGACGGCCGCCTCGCGGGGGGCCGCGCCACGGGCGCTCTCGACGCCGCGGGCGGACTCGATCAGGGCGATCAGCTCGCCCGCCTTGTCCTCCACGTTGAAGTGCTTGCGTACCCGCTCCCGGCCCGCGCGCGCCAGCTCCTTGCGGAGCGCGTCGTCCTTCACGAGGCGTTCGATGGCATCCGCGAGGGCGCCCGCATCGCGCTCCGGGACGAGCAGCCCGGTGACCCCGTCCTCGATCACCTCGGGAATGCCCGAGACGGGGGTGGTGACGACCGCGTGTCCCTGGCTCAGCGCCTCCAGGATGATCACCGGGATTCCGTCCCGGTCGCCGTCTCCGCAGTACACGGAGGGGGCGACGCAGACGTCCTGGGGACCGACCGTCGACCAGATCTGGTCGTTGGGCAGCGGACCCGTGAACCAGACGCGGTCGGTCACGCCCAGCTCGGCGGCCAGGCCCTTGAGCCGCGGGCCCTCCTCGCAGTCCCCCATGATGCGGCAGCCGACGTCGAGCCCCCGGTCGCGCAGCCGGGCGCAGGCCTGCACGAGGTATTCGAGCCCCTTCTTGGCCACCAGACGGCAGGCGACGAAGACGTCCACCCGGCCCGGCCTCCCGCCGACGTCGCCCGCGCCCGTTCGCTCGCCATAGCGGAGATCGAGGCTGTGGTGGATGACGTGGATCTTGTCCGCGTTCCGCGCGTCCGTGAGCGCGACCAGCCGGTTCTTGCAGTATCGCGTGCAGGCCACCACGAAGCGCGCCTCCCCTACCTTCTCCGCGAGGCGCTTGAACGGGTAGTCGTAGTCGAAGTCCACGAAGGTGCTGATGCTGAAGGGAACCCAGAGGAGCCGCGCCGCGACCAGGGCGCGCGTCGCGGGATAGCTCATCCCGTAGCCGTGCACGTACTCGACCCCTTCGCGCTCGAGCAGCCGCGCCAGGGCCAGGCCGCGCGAGGGATGGAGCCCGTGCAGGTTCTGAAGCCGCAGGAAGAGCGACGCGTCGACGCCGTCCTCCGGCGCGAAGAGCCGAACCAGCCCCGCCACGCGCCGAGGCCGCGTGAGGAGGTAGTAGAGGTAGGTGAACAGGTACCGGGCCAGGGAAGACGCCTTCACGAATACCGCGTGCGCGAGCAGGGCCTTGGCCTCGGGGTGGAGCGGGTGGTGGCTCCCCTCCTCCAGGGCCACCACCAGCACGCGCCGCTGCCGCTGCACCTGCGCGAGGACCTGCAGCACCTCCCGGTAGATGAAGGTGTGCGAGAGGTCGGGCAGGATGGGGACCAGGACCGCGATCGTACCCGAGGCCTTGCCGGGCGCCGTCGTAGGCGTCGCGACCCCTCGTCGGGTCACGACGAGGGCCAGCCACGTTGCCAGGCCAGCGATCGGCGCTACCGACAGGAAGGCCAACAGGTCCAGGATCGGGGGCACGACCTGGCGCCATCTCAGGGGCCGTGGCGGGAGCTCCGCACCGACGACCACCCGCGTCCGTGCCTTCGCCAGGATCGAAAGAACCACCGACAGGATGAGGTGCGGCCCCTGGGCTCCCGGCTGCCAGGGGAGGGCGACCACGTCGAAGGTCTGCTGCCGCAGCTCCCTGACCAGGGTGAGGCCGGCCCACCACCCGCGGTGGCGATCGGCGACGTAGGTCCGGGCGATGCCGGGCTGTCCCGCGAAGATCGCCTTCTCGCTGCGGGTGATGAGCAGGCTCACGTCGTGGTGGGGATAGCCGCCGAGGAGGGCCTCCAGCACGCGGCGGGTCTGCTCGGGCTCGGGTGCGCGCACGAGGAGCAGCTTCGGGGCGCCTCTCACTCCTTGATCGACTCGAAGACGAGGCCGTTGGGGCCCAGCATGCCGTGCCAGTGGCTGTGAAGAAGATACATGTTCGTGCGGAAGCCGAGCCTGCGCAGCTTGCCCAGCATCTCTACCGCGAACACCGTGTACACCAGGACCCCTTCCGCCAGCCGGACCGGGTCCTGGTGATACACCGGCTCCATGAAGTGGACGATCTCGCCGCGCTCGTCCACCCTTGCGCGGACCTCGTCCAGGAACTCGCTCTGGTGGAACGGCACGGTGTAGACGTGCCGGCCCCCGGGCCTCAGCACGCGGTGGACCTCCGCGTGGGCGCGGTAGGGATCGGCCACGTGCTCGAACACGTCGGAGGACAGGACCAGATCGATGCTCTCGCTCCCGAACGAGAGCGCCATCAGGTCCTGGTGCATGACCCCGCCGACCACGGTGCCGCTCTTCAAGCCCGGGTCCAGGTACTCGCTGCAGAGGTAGTCCGGCCGCTTGGAGAGCAGGTCGTGGAACGCGCCCTTGGTCTCCGTGTTGTAGACGATCAGGGAATCGAGCCGGGACACGTCCTTCATGGTCCGGATCCTCCGGTTCCGCGCCACGGAGAGCG
>VBJX01000159.1 GCA_005879775.1 Chloroflexota bacterium | reverse complement strand
TCCGCAGGGGCCCCCAGGCCCTGGATCTGGACCTGGTCCATGATGTTGTAGTTGTAGAAGGTCCAGTCGGTACCGCCGTCGGGGTCGCGGGTGTCGACGCCGTCGAGGAGGAGGGCGTTCGCCGTGCTTCCCCCGGCGCCGAAAGCCGCGGAGTGGCTGATCCCGGGGGCGAAGTTGTAGATGTTGAACGACCGGCGGTCGATGGGCATGTTGTAGAGGATGTCCTGGGAGAGCGAGTTGTTCGAGGCGGCGCTCGTGGTGTCCACCATGGTCGCCTCTCCCACCACGTCGACGGTCTCGGTGACGCCGCCCACGGAGAGGCTCAGATCCACGTTGGCGACGCTGGCGACCGGCACCTCGACGTTCCCGATCCTCTTGGGTCGGAAGCCCGACATCTCCGCTTTGACCTCGTAGGCACCGGGGGCAAGGGCGGCGAAACGGTACTCACCTTTGGTGTCGGAGGTGGTGCTGCGCGATCCCGTCTTGCCGGTGAGGGTGACGGTTACGCCGGGTAGGGCGCCGCCCTGCTCGTCCTTGACGACGCCGGTGACCGAGCCCAACTGGGTCTGGCCGAAGGCCGGTACCACCGCCAGCACGAGGAGCGCGATGAGGAGAGAACGCGTCTTCATCATGATCATCTCCATCTTCCTTTCAACCCCTTACTGGTGGACGGGCGAGCTGACCTTGTTATCGATCCGCGACTGGACGACCCAGGCGGTGGCCCCGGCCACCAGGATCAGCGACACCACTCCCTTGGTGGTCTTGAAGAAGGGCTTGGATGGGGTCGCGGACGGGGCGGCCGGGCCCTGCGCCCGTGCCAGGGCAGCCGACGTGTCGAAGGCGGCCGTACGGACGGCCGCGGCCTGCACAAGCGTCAGCTTCTGGGCTGCCCGCACCGGCGATGCGGCTTCTCCGGCCGTGGCGGGCGCCGCGACCCCGAGGCCCAGAAGAAAGGCCAAGACCCCTGCCAGGGGCCTGGCCCGTGAGAGCGAGATCATGCTCAAGATAACCTCCCGCCGGCCCCGGCGTGGTGGCCTCGGCCGGACGACTGCAAAACCGGCGTGGACTCGGGCGACTCTGCGACGGCTCACCCCGGAAGCCACGGCGATGCAAGGAACAGTTGCCTCATTCTCACCTACCAGCCCCGGGTCCGTCCAGGGGATTGACGCACCGGCGGCCGTGCGTTCAACGGGTTGATCGGTCGGACTCGACTACCCCGGGGAATTGACCGCCCCGTTGGCCTCGATTACGGTGGGCGGATGGGGAGGCGGAGCCGAGGACGCGAGATGCGGGTCTGGGGGGCCCTCGTCCTCGCCCTCCTGGCGGGGTTGGCCGCCGTCGTCCTCCGTCCCCGCGCGCCCCGCACCGAAGCCGAAGCCCGCGCCCGGCTCCTGCAGGGGAAGCCCGCTCCCGGCGATTTGAACGTGGTCCTGGTGACCATCGACACCCTGCGGGCCGATCGCCTGGGCTGCTACGGCTTCGCCGGGATCGAGACCCCCGAGATCGACCGCCTGGCCCGCGAGGGCGTGCTCTTCGAGCGGGTCACCACCGCGGTCCCCCTCACCCTTCCCGCTCACGCATCGATCTTCACGGGGCTCCTGCCCCCGCACCACGGGGTGCGCGACAACGGGGGTTTTTTCCTCGATGCCTCGAAGACCACCCTGGCGGAGCGTCTCAGGGGGGCGGGCTACGCGACCGGTGCATTCGTCGGGGCCTGGGTCCTGGAGTCCAAGTGGGGCCTGGCCCGGGGCTTCGACACGTACGCGGACAAGTTCGACCTCAGCAAGTATCGCGTGATCTCCCTGGGAACCGTCCAGAAGAAGGGGGACGAGGTGATGGACGGGGCCCTCGCCTGGCTCGAGACCGTGAGGAAGCGGAAGTTCTTCGCCTGGGTGCACCTCTACGACCCCCACACTCCCTACGACCCGCCGGAGCCCTATCGCTCGCGACATCCGGGCGAGCCCTACCTGGGCGAGGTCGCCTACACCGACCACGTGGTCGGCCGTCTTCTCGACTGGCTGAGGAATGGCGGCCTGATGGAGCGGACCCTGGTCGTTCTGACCGCGGATCACGGTGAGAGCCTCGGCGAGCATGGCGAGGCGACCCACGGCTTCTTCATCTATGGCTCGACCACCCAGGTCCCGCTCATCGTCCGCACGCCGTGGGGACACCGGGGCCGGAACCGCTCGCCGGTGGCCAGCGTCGACATCTTTCCGACCGTCCTCGACCTGGTCGGGGTCGCCCCCGAGGGGGCGATCGACGGGCGATCGCTGGTGCGGGCGGTCATGGATCGGGCGGTCGAGGTCGGCCACGCCTCGTACGTCGAGACCTACTTCCCGCGCTACCACTTCGGCTGGCAGCACCTGCGCGGGCTGCGTGACGGGGTCCACCAGTTCGTCGAGGCGCCGCGGCCCGAGCTGTACGACCTGGAGAAGGACCCGGGCGAGACTACCAACGTCTACAAGGCCTACCGCCGGCGGGCCGAGGAGCTGAGCGGAACAAGCTCGACCCCGAGGCCCTGCAGCGCCTGGCGGCCCTGGGCTACGTCGGCAGCGCGGTGGAGGTGGACCCCCGGGCGGTCCTTCCGGACCCCAAGGACAAGATCCGCGTCCATCAGCTCATGGACGTGGCCAAGGGAGCCGCCCGGGAGGACCGGCTCGAGGACGCCATCGCGAAGATGCGCGAGGTCCTCGCCGAGGATCCCGAGATCATCGACGCGCATCTCACCCTGGGGAATTGGCTGGTCAAGGCCGCACGCCCGGACGAGGCGGTCGCGGAGTTCAAGCGGGTCCTGGCCCTGAAACCCGACAACGACCTCGCCATGGTGAACCTCGCGCACGTCTACCGCGCCCGCGGCCAGAACGAGGCGGCCCTGGAAGGCTACCGCAGCGCGCTCGAGCTGGACCCCCGGAACGTCCAGGCCCGCTACCAGCTGGCCACCCTGTACCTGGACCTCGGGCGGGAGCGCGACGCGGAGGCGGCCTTCCGCGAGGCCCTCGAGGCCAATCCGGAGATGGGCGCGGCGAGCAACAGCCTGGGAGCCCTGGCCTTCGTGCGCGGCGACCTGTCCGAAGCGACACGCCTGGTCGACAAGGGCCTCGCCCTGGAGCCGAGGGTTCGCTTCGGGGCGTACAACAAGGCGCGGATCCTGGAGGCTCGCGGTGATCTGCGGGGCGCGGAGGCATTCTACCGACAGGAGCTGGAAACGTACCCCGACCACGGCCGCGCCCGCTTCAACCTCGCCCAGCTCCTCCGCCAGAGAGGCGACCGGGCGGGCTACCTGGCCGAGCTGCGTGCCTCCACGGAGCGCGCCCCCGACTTCGGGCCCAGCTTCTTCTTCCTGGCGCGGGAAGAGCTCCAGGCCGCCCGCCTCGACGCCGCGGCCGACCTCGCCCGCCGGGGCCTCCAGGCGGACGACCGGTCGGAGGTCTCGCCCCTCGGCCACTACGTCCTCGCGGACGTGCTGAACCGCCAGGGCAAGGCGGCGGAGGCGCAGAAGGAGGCCGAGGCCGGTCGGCGCCTGGAGGCTGCCCTGCGCCGGAACCCTCCGCCCCGGCTTTGATGAGCAAGATGAGGGTCGGAGCGCTCACCCTCGGGGCCGCACTCGCGGTCGCCCTGCTGGCCGTGCTCTTCCGGGCCGGGCACTCGCTGCCCGCGAACCTGGCCGGCACCGTGGTCTTCGTGAGCGACCGCGACGGCACGGAGGCCCTCTATTGGCGGCGGCTGCCGAAGGACAGCGCGCGCCGGCTCACCCAGGCGAGCGAGCCCGTGCGCGACCCCGCGATCGCCCCCGACGGGCTGCGCGTCGCCTTCACGATGGCCGGGCGCATTGGGATCGTCACCTTGCCTGCGGGGGACGTTCGCATGGTGACCCTGGGCGTGGACTTCCGGGACGCCACGCCCGCCTGGCTGCCCGACGGCAAGGGCCTCGTGGTCTCGGGCCGCAGGAGCAGTGGCGAAACCGCGAGCCTGCATCTG
>VBJX01000158.1 GCA_005879775.1 Chloroflexota bacterium | reverse complement strand
CATCACGCTGTGGTGGTAGGTGCCCGGCGTCTCGAGCAGGAGACGGCGCAGGAGGCGTGACGAGGGGTTGGCCAGCTCCAGCAGCTGGAAGACGGTCATGATCCCGAACAGGTTGCCCAGCACCGCGAACGAGCCGACGGCCAGCACCACGGCCAGCCCGGCGTTGACGGCTCCGGCCGCCATCCCCTGCGCCACCGCCGCCAGGTCGCGCGTTTCGAGCAGGTTGAACGCGGTCAGCACCCCGATATTGGTCACTGCCAGCGCCAGCCCGGTGCGCACGAAGACGTTGAGCCGCTCGGCGCGCACCACCGTCGCCATGGCCGCGAAGCCACCGGCCAGGGTGTAGACCGCCGGCTCGAAGACATCGTGGTTCATCACCCCGGCGAGCAGGGCCAGCGCCACGGCCATCGCGGCGCCGGCGGCGCTGTCGAGGAGGATGGCGGTCAGGATCACGGTGGCTGCGGTCGGCACCACGTAGGCCCACAACAGGCGATCGGCCGAGATCCGCAGCGCAACCGCGCGCACCAGCAGGGCCAGCAGGAAGAGGAGCAGCGAGCGGTTGCGATACCAGATGCTGGGCTGGAAGCGCCACAGGAAGGTGATCAGCAGCACGGCGAGGAGCGCGGCGAAGAGCGCCTGACCGGCAACGGTCGTGGCCTCGATGCGCGGCTGGGTGAGGTCGAGCTTCTCCAGCTTCTCGCGGTCGAGGACGGTGATCGGGTCGCCCTGGCGCACGATCGTCTCGCCCTGCCGGACGTCGACGATGACCGGCTCCACGGTCTGCCTAGCCTGCTCCTTGGCGACGTTGGTGGCATCGGTGTCCAGCTCGGTGTTGGCCGCCACCTGGCGCGCGGCCAGGTCGCCGGCCAGCTCCCGCTCCGGCTGGGTCAGCTCGTTGGTGATGTTGGTGCGCACCTGCTGCTGGGCCTCGGCCACCTGGTCGTTGCGGACCTCGGCGGACATGATGTCCTCCAGCACGGCGCGTCCGGCATCGGCCAGCTGCGTCCAGCGGGTGGTGGTCATCGGCACCAGGAGCGCGACCTGCGAATCGGTGAGCGGGTAGACCGCGGTCAGGCGGGCCGGCACCTCCTCCGGCGTGATCGTGCCCGCGTCACGGTCCCCAAGGACCTTGTCGATGGCCTCCGCAATGGCGTCGTACTGGGTCAGCTGCTGGTCCCGAATGTCGGCGAGGGGCGCGATCTGCTTGTACTTCGGCACCACGGCGTCGGCGGCGGCCTGGCGGGCCGCCTCGGTCTGCGACTCGCTCACGAAGCTGGTGGCGCGCGGCGCGGTGATGTCGGTGCGGGCGACATCACCCACGTTCAGGGCGGCCTGCCCGGTGGAGATGTTGACCGTCAGGATGGCGAAGATGGCTCCCGCCAGGATCGCTCCCACCACGAGAGCGCGCAGCCAGGCGCCGCGGCCCGGGAGCTCGGTCTCGGTCAGCGTGCGGGGGATGAACATCGGTCAGCCGCTCCCGGCGAGGAGCTGGCGGACGAGCTCGGAGACCGCCTTGCTGTCGGCGCGGCCCTTGGTCTGGGGCACGACCCGACCCATCACCTTGCCCATGTCGGCGGGCGATGAGGCGCCTGTCTCGGCGATGGCGGCGCGCACGATCTGCTCGACGTCGGCGGCTCCCATCTGCTCGGGCAGGAACTCGGTGAGGATGGCGGCCTCCGCCTCCTCATCGTCGGCCATCGCATCCCGGCCGCCGGCGCGGAACTGCTCGATGCTCTCGCGGCGTTGCTTGACCTGCCTGGCGAGGACATCGACATAGTCCTCGTCGCTGAGCGCGCGCCCAAGCTCGATCTGCTTGTTGTGCGCCGCGGCCATGGTCATGCGCAGCGTCTGCGTGCGCCGCTCGTCGCGGGCGCGCATTGCGTCACGCATGGCGGACTCGA
>VBJX01000160.1 GCA_005879775.1 Chloroflexota bacterium | reverse complement strand
CCTGGTGCTCTGGCGATCGTGCCGGTTCGAGTGCCTCCGGTACCATGCGCCTCTCATGGGCCAGACCTTCCGGAGCCACACGTGCGGCGAGCTGCGGGCCGGGCACGTCGGCCAGCGCGTCACGCTCGCCGGCTGGGTGCATCGGCGCCGCGATCACGGCCACCTTGCCTTCTTTGACCTGCGCGACCGCTATGGGATCACCCAGGTGGTGACGAATGCGGACGACGCGCCCACCGCCCACGCGGCGGCGGAGCCGGTGCGCAACGAGTGGGTGGTGCAGGTCGAGGGGGCCGTGCGGCATCGGCCGGAGGGGACGGCCAATGCGGACCTGGAGACCGGCGAGATCGAGGTGGCGGTCGACCATGTCGAGGTGCTCAACCAGAGCAAGGTGCCCCCGTTCTACCTGAACGAGGAGCAGCCCGGGCTCGACGAGTCGCTGCGACTCACCTACCGCTACCTGGACCTGCGACGCCCGCCCCTCCAGCAGCGGATGCTCCTTCGCGCCCGTCTGGCGAGCGCGGTGCGACGTCGTCTGGAGGGAGTCGGCTTCGTCGAGGTCGAGACGCCGACCCTGATTCGCAGCACGCCTGAGGGGGCGCGGGACTTCGTGGTGCCCAGCCGCGTCCAGCCGGGCAGGTTCTACGCCCTGCCGCAGTCGCCACAGCAGCTCAAGCAGCTGCTCATGGTCGCCGGCTACGACCGCTACTACCAGCTCGCGCGTGCCTACCGCGACGAGGACCTGCGGGGCGATCGGCAGCTGGAGCACACCCAGATCGATATCGAGATGAGTTTCGTGGCCGCCGAGGACGTGATGGCCATCGTCGAGGAGATGGTGACCGCCGTCAGCGGCGAGGTGCTCCCCGACCGGCCGATCCAGCAGAGCCCGTTTCCGCGCCTGACCTACGAGGAGGCGATGGGCCGATACGGATCGGACAAGCCCGATCTGCGCTTCGGGATGGAGCTGGTCGACCTGGCTGAAGCGGTCGGCGAGGTTGACTTCCGGATCTTCGCCGATGCGCTCGCCGGCGGCGGAGCGGTCTATGCCATCCGGGCGCCCGGCTGCGGCGACTACTCCCGTCGCCAGCTCGACGAGCTGACTGAGCTTGTCCAGCGCCACGGCGCCAAGGGGCTCGTCCATGTCTCGATCCAGTCCGACGGCGCCTTCCATGGCCCGCTGGCCAAGTTCGTCTCGCTCACCGAGGCCGCGGCGATCATCGAGGCGTCCGGCGCCGAGCCCGGCGACCTGCTCCTGATCGTCGCCGATGCCGATCGGCTGGTGGCAGCGGGTGCGCTCGGCCGGCTGCGGCTGGAGATGGGGGAGCGGCTCGGCCTGCGCGACGAGGCGACCCTGGCCTACGTGTGGGTCTACCCCTTCCCGATGTTCAAGTGGGATGCCGAGCTCGGCCGCTGGGACGCGACCCACAACCCGTTCAGCGCTCCGCTCTGGGACGAGGAGGAGCGGATGGAGGCCGATCCTGGATCGGTCCACGCCCAGCAGTACGACCTGGCGCTCAACGGCTGGGAGCTGGGCGGCGGCTCGATCCGGATCCATCGCCGCGAGCTGCTGGAGCGCGCCTTTGCCCTGATGGGGCACACGGTGGCTGGCATGCGCGACCAGTTCGGCGCCCTGCTCGATGCGCTCGAGTACGGCGCGCCGCCGCACGGCGGGATCGCCATCGGCCTGGACCGATGGTCAGCCCTGCTCGCCGGGCAGGACAACATCCGCGAGGTGATGGCCTTCCCCAAGACCCAGTCGGGGAGCGACCTGATGATGGGAGCCCCCTCGCCGATCACCCCGGAGCAACTGGCCGAGCTGTCGCTCCGGGTGGTAGAGGAGACCTAGCCCACCCGAAGCGCCAGCAGATTGACCGCGGCGCCCATGATTCCGGCGCATGCGGCGGGCACCAGGGCCCAGCCCCGGAGCTGGCTCATGAAGGCAAGCCCTTGAGTGCGACGACGCCGGCCGGTCCGAGCTCGAGGTAAAGCGTCCGCATCAGGCCGTTCGCCTCACCGTGCACACCAAACGCCCGCAGCGCGAGCAGGAACGTCACCAGGTCCAGGCCGTGGGCGACGGCCACGATGAGCGCCCTCGTCATGTCGTAGATAGGTCTAGCACGGGATTGTTGCGATGGCGTTTCAGCCGTGGCAGATTCACTTCAATTTCATTCACCGGGTGGCTCACTGGGCGGGAAGCTCCCGTCGGCGTCGTGGGTTTCGCCGCCGGTCAGCGCCGGGTTGAAGACGCAGACGAGGTGCAGGTCGCTCTCGACGCGTAGCGTGTGCCGATCGTGCTGGTCCAGGGCGTAGATGGTCCCGGGGCGGATCGGCTGCGCGATGCCGGTGGCCTCGTCGGTGATCTCCGCCTCACCCTCCAGGCAGTAGCAGGCCTCCAGGTGATGCATGTACTGGAGGCGCAACACGGAGCCGGCCTCGACCGTCGTATCGTGCAGTGAGAACCCCATCTCGTCGCGTCGCAGCAACAGCCGCCGGCTGCGCCAGCCCTCGCCGGCCACGTCCCGGTCGGTGCCTGCCACCTGCTCGAGGGTTCGCACGATCATCGATCCACCTCCATTTGCTCCGAGTCGTAGACTGCCCGCCGTGGCGTCCCGCGTAACTTCGGCTGCGCGGCATTCGGCCGTGCTCGCCGCCTGGCTCTCTTTCCTGTGGCCCGGCCTCGGTCAAGGCTGGGCCGGGGCGTGGCGCCGTGCCCTCTTCTTTGCCCTCCCGATCGTCCTCCTGGCGATCGGCGCCTTCGTCCTCATCAACACCCAGGGGAGGGCGCGCATTGTCGGCCTCTTCCTGCAGCCCCAGGTGCTCCTGGGCCTCCTGGCACTCAACGTTGGGATTCTCGCCTATCGGCTGGTGGCCATCGTGGACGCCTACCACACCTCCCGCCTGCGGTGGCCGTCTGCCGGCCGGCTGCAGCGGGCAACGGCGGGAACGCTCCTGGGAGTCGCGCTCATCGGGGCTCTGGGGATGCATGCCGGCATCGGCTACCTGGGCTTCAAGACCTACGACACGGTCACTGCCGTCTTCGGCTCGACCTCCACACCGACACCAGAGCCGTCGCCGTACAGCCTCGCGCCGGGCGCCACGCCGACCCCCATCCCGACCCCGGCCCCGCCCAACTGGGCTGCCGATGGCAGGCTGAACATCCTCCTCATCGGCGCCGATGCCGGGCCGGGTCGCTGGAGCCTGCGTACCGACTCGATGAACCTGCTCAGCGTCGAGATCTCGACCGGGCGAGCCGCCCTCTTCGGCATTCCACGCAACCTGTTCAACGTGCCGCTGCCGCCGGGACCGGCGGCCGATGCCTTCACCTGCGGCTGCTTCCCTGACCTGATCAACTCGCTCTACACGTACGCCGTGGCCCACCCGGAGCTGTTCCGCGGCAGCGATGACGTGCGCGGCTACATCGCCCTGCAGGAGGCGCTCCAGGAGATGACCGGGCTGCACATCGATGGCCAGATGGTCG
>VBJX01000157.1 GCA_005879775.1 Chloroflexota bacterium | reverse complement strand
GCTGCCCTGTCTTTCCCGGAGTCGACCAGACGGCCCATTGGGGAGTCGAGGATCCTGCGGAGATCAACGGAAGCGAGGCTCGTCGGCTCGAGGCCTTCCGCCAGGCGCGTGATGACCTTCGCAACCGGATCCGCCTCTTTATCGCCACCGCTCGCCGCGCAGATGTGACTCACCCGGTGGAGACGCCTGGCGCGTAGCTCCCGACCGGGAAATCGGGGAGATAGAGGCGGGCCGCCCGAAGGCGGCCCGTGTTCACCCGGTACAGGCTGTCCGCCTGAGCGACCTCAGGCGGTGCTCCGACCGGTCAGCAGCTGGAAGAGCAGCACGATCAGTGCCACGATCAGCAGCAGGTGGATGAAGCCTGCGCCGATCCCTCCGATGAGGCCCAGCAACCACAGCACCAGCAGGACTGCGATGAGGGTCCAGAGCATCACGTTCTCCTTTCAGGCCAGGAAGTGCGAAAGCAGGAAACTGCTTGGCGTGGGCGTTCCGCTTCCGCCCGAGTTGAGCAGGAAGTACCAGAGGATGAACCCGATGACGATGACTGCCAGGACGAGGCCGACGATCATGCCGGCTCCCATGCCCGATGAGCCATCGCCGGGCACGTTGATGTTCTGCTGTCCCATTGGACCGGGCCCTGACGAGCCCTCGCCCGGCGGGTTGATGTTCTGCTGTCCCATGGGCCGTTTCACCTCCGCGTGATGGGCCACGGGCTCGGCGAGCCCGACCCCAGACTGTGGGATGGTCAGGCCGAGGGCATTACAACGGCGTGTCAGCGAGGAGGATCGTCATGCCGTGCGTCGGGCATTCCGGCTTGCCCACGAGAGAAACGCGAAAGCCGCCTGGCGGGAGGCGGCTTTCGTACCTTGGGGTCTTTGGTTGCGGGGGACGGATTCGAACCGACGACCTTCGGGTTATGAGCCCGACGAGCTACCACTGCTCCACCCCGCGCTGCGTATGCTACGCACCGGCTTGATATCGGTCAAACATTCGGCTGTCCAGGGCACCGGGTGGCGTCGGCTACAATTCCGCCGGGTTCGCCTTGGGGCGGCCCGTCCCCGTCCCGCAGGAGGCTCTGCGCGCCGATGGCCGTGAACCCCAAGAAGCTGCGCCCGTACGACCAGCCCCCACGAATCCGTGAGCCGATCGTCCCCAGCCAGCCCGATGCCGCTGCCACCACCTACCTCGTGGCCGCCGTGCTCTGGTTCGGCGTCGCCACTGCGCTTGGGGCGCTCTGGGCGACACAGCAGATCTTCCCCGGCCCACTCTCGCTGAAAACCGAGCTGCCGACCTTCAGGGGCACGCTGACGTTCGAGATCAGCCCGGCCACGGTCAGCGGCGGATTCTGGACCGCGCTGGTGTACGGGTGGCTGACCAACGCCGGGCTGGGGGCCATCCTCTTCATCACGCCGCGCCTTCTCGGCCGGCGTCTCATCTGGGAGAAGATAGCGACCGGGTCGGCGGCCGCGCTCAACGTCGGCCTGATGGCCGGACTGGCGTTCGTCTACCTGCCGCAGATCGCGGCCAAGGGCACCCTCGCCGAGTTCCCGCTCCCGATCGACGGCGTCATCCTGCTGGCCCTTTTCATGGCGAACGTGGTCTTCTGGCGCACGCTCCTGGCCGCCGGTCAGCTGGTGCCGTACATCAGCCTCTGGTTCTTCGGCCTGGCGTTGCTGGCCTCCATGGGCCTCTACTTCCTCGATTCGGCGTTCCCGCTGATCGGTCCCAGCGACACCGCCCTTGCCCTCGCGAATGGTGCCTACGTCCGGGGGGTGGAGACGCTGTGGGTCACCGGCGTGGCGATCGGGACGCTCTACTACCTCATCCCACGCGCAACCGGCAATCCGCTCTACTCGGCCGGCATCGCGTACCTGGGTTGGGTCAGCTGGGCGGGGCTCTCGACCCTCTCCATGCTCGGCGCCCTCGCCGACACGTCGGTCCCATTCGTGATCACCCAGCTCGGGAACGCGGCCACCCTCATGCTCGTGGCGCCCGCCTTCCTGGCGGTGGCCAACCTGGCGCTCAGCATCCGGGGCCGCTGGTCCATGATCCTCTCGCCCGGAACCGTTCCCTTGGCGGTGGTGGCGCTGGCATTCTTCACCGCGAGCGCCCTGCTCGAGTCGATCGGCTCGCTCAACTCGGTTCGGGGATTGGTGGGTCGGACCGAGTGGGTGACCGGCGTGCAGCTCTTCGCCTACTTCGGCATGGCCACCTTCGCCTTCCTGGCGATGGCCGATCATGCCTTTCCGCGGCTCCTGCGGCGTGACTGGCGCGAGACCATCCTGGCCGATGTGGCCCTGTGGGCCACCTTCGCAGGCACCGCGGTGGCTGGCCTGGCGCTGATCGGCGGCGGGATCGACGCGATCGCGGGCACGATGCGCTGGTTCCTGGGCGGGGCCGCGGCGGGAATCGGGCTGATCGGGCTCGGAGCCCTTGCCGAGGTCGTGAACCTGTTCTTCATCTATACCAGCGCGCCGCGCGTGGAGTACTCAGTGCGCGACGAGGTGGTGGTGCCCACCGGCGAGGCTGCGGCTGGGGCCGCCGGTCAGTGAGGCGATGACGGTCCACACCCCCATTCAATCGGCCAACCGCCGTATCCCCGGCTGGGCCATGGGATTCACCCTGGCGGTGGTGGTGGCGGGAGGTGCCTACTTCGGGACCAACCTGTCTGGCCACAACCCGCCGATAGGGGGGCCGCCGCCCTCCGCCGGACCCCCCGACGCCCACATGGTCATCGCCAAGGCGGGCTGCATGGCCTGCCACGGACCCGATCTGACTGGCCAGGTGGGCCCGAACCTGCACCACGTCAAGGATGGCCCAACCTCGGCAAACCTCAAGCAGCTCGGCACGGACCACCCCGACGACTGGGCCAATATCTGGATCGCCGGGACCGATCCGGCCGTCTCCGACCCCGCCATGCGGATGGGAATGCCCGCGTTCGCGGCCCCACCCTACAAGCTGACTCCGGAAGAGATCGCGTCGGTCGTCGCGTACCTGAAGACCCTGCCATGACCGACCCGGCCGCACGGCCGGCGCGCGATGTCCCGGTCCTCATCGGCGGGGACGAGATGCGCCGGATCGACGAGGCGGCACGGCGCCTGGGGCTCGCCGAGGACGCCCTCATGGAGAGTGCCGGTGCAGCGGTCACCGAGCTGGCCCTCGCCGAGCTGGCCGCGCTGCGGGAGGAGGTCCGTGGGCCGGGTGGGCGGGGGCGACGGATTCGTTGCCGCGCGCCGGCTGACGGCGGCCGGCCGTCGGACGACCGCCGTCCTGGTTGGCGATCCCGCTCGCCTGGCGGGTGTGGCGGCAGCGCACAACTGGGGCGTCCTGCAGGCGATGGCGTCGGCCGGCTCGCTGGAGCTGTACGTGGCGCCGACCCCGGAGCTGCTGCTGCAGCTGCGCGCCCGCCTTTCGCCGGCCAGCCTGATCGTCGACGCGCTGCTCGGCAGCGGCGCGAGCGGTCCGCTGCGAGAGCCGGTCTCCAGCGCGGTCGACCTGCTCAACGCCATTCGGACCCATGCGCGTGCCGCCGGCCGGCCGTGTCGCGTGCTCGCGGTCGACACCCCGACCCGGATCGACCTCACCGACGGGACCCAATCAGATCCGGTGGTCGTCGCCGACCTGACGGTCACGTTCCATCGTGCCAAGGCCGGGTTCGCGCTCGATCCCGAGGCGCGCCGCCTGGCGGGCCGCTACTTCGTGGGGCCCATCGGCATCCCCCTCGAGGCGGAAGACGGGATCGTCCCCCCCGACGGGGAGTTTCCGCCGGCGCGCATCACGCAGGTCACCTGGCAGGAGCCAGGCGGCGCGCCTAGCTGACGCTGCTCCCCGGCTTGACGAGCGGCTCGTCGCGGGCGCAGGCGGGGCACTCCTGGGCCGTCCACGACTCGATCTCGATCCGCCCCAGCGACAGGATAGGGAAGCCGAGCTCCACGGGGCCCGATGAGCGGTCGGCGATCACCGCCGCCGCAAGTGGCTCGGCCCCGGCGGCGCGCACCGCCCTGGCGGTCTCGTCCAGGGAGGCGCCGGTGGTCAGGATGTCGTCGACCAGCACCACCCGTTCGCCGCTGGCCACGGGCCAGCCGCGGCGCAGCCCGCGCGTGCCACGCTCCATCGGCTCGGCGAAGACGCCGCGCACCGTGCGGTCCAGGCTCGCCTCGAGCTGGCGGGCGGTCTCGAAGGCGAGGAGCACGCCGCCGGTGGTGGGTCCGACCACCAGGGTCGGATCGCGCTCCTCCAGGAGCGCCGCCAGGCGGCGCCCGATCTCGACCGTCAGCGACGGGTACTGCAGGACGGCGAACTTCTCAAGGTAGCGGTCGGAGTGCCGGCCGCTCTTCAGCACGAAGTGGCCGCGACGGAGCGCGCCGGCGGCTTCGAAGAGCTCCTCCACGTTGGCTTCCGTCAGCTCGCGGCCCTCCGGGAGAACCCGTGCGTGCTGCGTGGTGTAGGCGAGCGGCTCCATCGGTCGGCTACTCGTAGACCGCGCTGAAGTCGACATGCGGATAGCGCTCGGAGAGGGCATCGGTCACCCATTGCAGGACGTCGGTGGGGTCGTACACCTCGGCGATGGTGCGCGCCTCGGTGACGGTCAGCCCGATCCGCCGCGGCTCGTGGGAGAGCGCCGCGCCCGCCGGCAAGTCGGAGAGATCCAGGCTCGTCTCGAAGCGACCGTCGGAACGGAGGAGGAGCACGTCGTTCTCCTCGTCGAGGAGGAGCAGGTCGCCGGTTCGCGCCAGCACCTCCTCGGCGTTGGCGGCGAACTCGCGCAGGACCTGCTTCTGCTGGTCGGCGATCTGGGTGCGGTACGCATCGGCCAGCTGCCAGAGCCGCTGGGCGGCGATCGCCTCCTGCTGGGGAGGGGGCAGGCCCGCCTGCCAGTCCTCCTCCTCGCCCTCGGGGGTGATCTCCTCGTGCCCGGCCAGCTCATCGGCCGGCACCAGGTGATTGGTCGGGTCGCGGGCGGCCTCGGTGAACCAGGCCAGGATGTCGGCCAGGTTGTAGAGCTCGGCCACCTCGCTCACCGCCTCGACCCGCTGCTCCTCGTCGTACCACTCGTTGTCGGCGGGATCCTGGTAGGTGAGGCGCGTGGTCCAGACCTCGTCGATCGGGTCGTAGACCAGGTAGTCCTGCTCGTCGTCGACCAGCTTGATGGGGCCGATCTCGCGCAGGCGCTCCCGGTTGGCGTTGAGGAAGCGTCGCAGCTGCTCGGCGGCCTCGTACAGGAAGTCGCGTCGCTCGAGCTCGGCCTCCGCCGACAGCTCGCGCAGCGCGGTCAGGCGCGGCGCGCTCACGGCTTGTAGACCATGTCAGGCCCCATCCGCTCACGCAGGAAGATGATGTGCTTCTTGTCGAAGACCGATTCAGCTACCCGATGCCCCAGGCCTCGAGCGGCGGGGTCGGCGTAGAGGCGGTCGAGGACCGAGTAGTTGGGCAGGTCGAGGATGAGCACGTTGTTCCACTCGGAGCCCTCGGTCACGTTGAACCAGCCCACGAAGCGGATCCCGTACTCGTCGGCGTAGCGGCGCATGGTCCGCGGGAAGAAGTGCCGCATGCCGCGCTTGAAGAGCGTGTCACGCCCTTT
>VBJX01000156.1 GCA_005879775.1 Chloroflexota bacterium | reverse complement strand
CCGATCGGGGTAGCTAGGTCCCGGCAGTGTCTCAGTTTGAGCGAGGCGTTGCAGACGGCCCGTCAACGCTAACCCGACGCCGAGTAGATATTGAGCTCGTGAATGAGCCCGCCGACGACCCGATAGACCTCGAGCCACCGCCTTGCTCGAGGCCCTTCGTTTCCTGACCGGAAGTCCGCAACGGCGACATGAGCTGCCACCCACTCACCGACGCCAAAGATTGCTGGGGTGTCGGCATGAAGATCGGGGTTCGCCGCGAAAACGCTGTCGAACAAGGATCGGATCTCCTTCAGCCCGCGCACGCTGAAGCGGCCTTCTGCTGCGTCGCGGACGACCCCATCCGGAGAATAGTACGTGACGATCTTGTCGAGGTCCCGAGCGTTGTAGGCATCGATCTGGGCCTGGACATCGGCGATCGTGGCCGACTCAATCACAGGACGAAGGATGGGGCTGCGAACCCGCCGATACAAGCAGAGCCAAACGAGGATCAGTCGAGCAGGTCCGCGGTGTCTATGTTGACAGCCGCCATGCAAGCGGACTACGATCCGTTAGCACTCTCAGCGGTTCAGTGCCAGCACCCCGGTCGCATCGGCCCTGCCGGCTCTCCCGCTGCGAAGCCAAGCAACTGAGTACCTGCACAGCATCGTTCTAGGAGGCACCACGCACTGATGACCACCACGGTCAGCGTAACGGCGACGTCGCTCAAGCCCCTCGGGGATCGGCTCGTCATCAAGCCCACCCCGCGGGAGGAGATGACCAAGAGCGGCATCGTCCTGCCGGACACCGCCAAGGAGCGCCCGCAGGAGGGCACCGTTCTGGCCGCCGGGCCGGGACGCATCCTGGACGACGGCTCGCGCGAGGCGATGGACGTCTCGGTCGGGCAGAAGGTCCTGTTTCAGAAGTACGCCGGGACGGAGTTCAAGCTGGAAGAAGAGGAGCTTCTGATCCTCTCCCAGAAGGACATCCTGGCCGTCATCGAGTAGCCGATTTCCCCGGCGAGACCGGCGGAAGCATCAGGAGGACGAACGAAACCGTGGCAAAGCAGCTCCTGTTCGAAGAGGAGGCACGACGCGCGCTCAAGCGCGGGGTCGACAAGATGGCTGACGCCGTCAAGGTGACCCTTGGCCCGCGTGGCCGCTATGCGCTCCTCGACAAGAAGTACGGTTCGCCGACCATCACCAACGACGGCGTGACCATCGCGCGCGACATCGAGCTCGAGGAGCCCTACGAGAACATGGGGGCCCAGCTGCTCGAGGAGGTCGCCGCCAAGACGAACGACATCGCCGGCGATGGGACCACGACCAGCATCGTGCTGGCCCAGGCGATCATCACCGAGGGCCTGCGCAACGTCACCGCGGGAGCCAACCCGATGGCCCTCAAGCGGGGCATCGAGCGCGGCGTCTCGGCCGTGGTCGAGGAGATCAAGCGGCTCAGCAAGCCGGTCGAGACCAAGGACGATATCGCCCACATCGCGGCCATCAGCGCTCGTGACAGCGAGATCGGCGAGATGATCGCCGAGGTCATGGAGAAGGTCGGCAAGGACGGCGTGGTCACCGTCGAGGAGAGCCAGGGGCTCAAGCTCGACAAGGAGTACGTCGAGGGGATGCAGCTCGATCGGGGCTACGTCAGCGCCTACATGATCACCTCGAACGACGGCGGCCGCATGGAGGCGACGCTCGACCAGCCGTACATCCTCGTCACCGACAAGAAGATCAGCGCCGTGGCTGACATCCTGCCGACCCTCGAGAAGGTCGTGACCCAGGGTCGCGCGCTCCTGATCGTGGCCGAGGACGTTGACGGCGAGGCGCTGGCGACGCTGGTAGTCAACAAGTTGAAGGGCACGATCAACGTGCTCGCCATCAAGGCGCCCGGCTTCGGCGATCGTCGCAAGGCGATGCTCGAGGATATCGCCACCCTGACCGGTGCCCGGGTGATCAGCGAGGAGGTCGGCCGCAAACTCGACAGCGTGCAGGTCGAGGATCTTGGCCAGGCGCGGCGCGTGACTGCCACCAACGACAACACCACCATTGTGGAGGGGAAGGGCGACCACAACGCCATTGAGGCGCGCAAGTCGCAGATCAAGCTCCAGATCGAGGACACCACCTCCGACTTCGACCGCGAGAAGCTCCAGGAGCGGCTCGCCAAGCTGTCGGGCGGGGTGGCGGTGCTCAAGGTCGGCGCGGCCACCGAGGTCGAGCTGAAGGAGAAGAAGCACCGCA
>VBJX01000032.1:2412-15365 GCA_005879775.1 Chloroflexota bacterium | reverse complement strand
CGCCGCTGCCGGCGGGTGTGATCTGCTCGGCCCCGACCAGTGGAGCCAGCGCAGAGATGGCTGGCTCGCTCTGGCCGGACGCCAGCCGGACCCTGACCACGCCTTCGTCGTTCAGGAGCTCCTTGATCGGGCCCTCGCGCACCAGGCGCCCCGCGGTGATGATGCCGATCATGTCGACCATCACCTGCACCTCGCCCAGGATGTGGCTGGAGACGAAGACCGTCTTGCCGCCCGCTGCCAGGCGACGGAGCGTCTCGCGCATGGCGACGATCCCCGCCGGATCCAGGCCGTTGGCCGGCTCGTCGAGAAGGAGGAGCTGCGGGTCGCTGAGCAGGGCGCCGGCAATGCCGAGGCGCTGCTTCATCCCGAGCGAATAGCCGGAGACCTTGTCGGAGGCGCGATCGGTGAGGTCGACCAGCTCGAGGAGCTCGTCGATCCGCTTCGGCGAGCTCGGCGCGCCGGCCGCCCCGATGGCGCGCAGGTTCTCCCGCCCGGAGAGGAACGGGTAGAAGCTCGGTGACTCGATGAGGGCCCCCACGTCGAACAGCCGATGGCGATCGCGCCGCCCAAACGGCTTGCCGAGCAGCTCGATGTCTCCCGCATCGGGATGGATCAGCCCGGTGAGCAGGCGCATGGTGGTCGTCTTGCCCGCGCCATTGGGCCCCAGGAAGCCGTAGACAACTCCCGATGGCACTGACAGGTCCAGGCCGTCGAGCGCCAGCCGCGAGCCGTAGCTCTTGCGCAGGTTGCGGGTCGCCAGGGCCAGGCCTTCAGTCACGCGGCGGAGTATCTCAGGAGACGAGTGGGCCCGCTCGACCGCCGTTTCCCGTGGCAGGATTGGCCCGATGAGCCTCGAACCTGCGGCCCTGCTCGACGCCCTTCGCTCCGCGGTGGGGCCGGCGCAGGTCCTCACCGATCCTGACCTGCGCGCTTCGTACGAGAGCGACTGGACTCGTCGCTGGCAGGGAGAGGCGGCTGCCGTGGTGCGCCCCGGCTCGACCGAGGAGGTCGCCGCAGTGTTCAGAGCCTGCGTGGCGGCTGGGGCGGTGGTGGTCCCGCAGGGCGGGAACACCGGGCTCGTCGGAGGGTCCGTGCCACGCGCCGTGAGCTGGAAGCCGCAGGTCGTGCTCAGCACGCTTCGGCTGCGTGACCTGGAGGAGGTCGATCCCCTGGCCGGCGAGGTGACGGTCGGGGCAGGGGTCACGCTGGCGGCCCTGCACGCGCATGCGGGGGCCGCTGGCTACGGCTTCGGCGTCGACCTGGCGGCCAGGGACTCGGCCACGGTCGGGGGGATGATCGCCACCAACGCCGGCGGGATCCACGTCCTGCGCCACGGGATGATGCGGGCGCAGCTGGTGGGGATCGAGGCGGTCCTGGCCGACGGCACGGTGCTGCGACGCCTCCCCGGCCTTGTAAAGGACAACACCGGCTACAACCTGGCCTCCCTCCTTGCCGGAAGCGAGGGGACCCTGGCAGTCGTTACCCGGGCGCGCCTGCGGCTGACACCGCTGCTCGCGCGACGCGTGGTCGCCCTGCTCGGCATTGCGAACTCCTCGGATGCGGTGGAGCTGGCGGGGGAGTTGCAACGGAAGCTGCCATCGCTGTCGGCGGTCGAGCTCTTCTTCGATGACGGGCTGCAGCTCGTCCTCGAGCACGCCGGCGGTGAGCCCCCGTTCCGAGAAGTTCACCCGGCCTACCTCCTGGTCGAAGCCGAGGCCGCGGAGGATCCGACCCATGCGCTGGCGGCCGTCGTCCAGGCTGCCGGCGATCTGGTGCGCGATGCGGTGCTGGCCAGCGACCAGGCGGGACGGGAGCGCCTCTGGCGGCTGCGAGAGCGCCATACCGAAGCAATCAGTGCGCTCGGGGTCGCGCACAAGCTCGACGTGGGGCTCCCGGCGGCTGCGCTGGCCGCGTTTGTGGGCGCCGTCCGCCAACGGGTCGAGAGGGTCGCGCCCGGCTCACGGACATTCATCTATGGGCACGCGTGTGAGGGCAACCTGCACCTGGGGATCATCGGTCCGCCGCCCGATGACGAAACCGTCGACGATGCGGTCCTGCGCCTCACGATCGAGATGGGTGGCACAGTCAGCGCCGAGCACGGGATCGGGATCGCCAAGACGGCCTGGCTGGAGGCTGACCGCGGAGCGGCGGACGTCGCCGCCATGCGGGCGATCAAGAGCGCACTCGACCCGCATGGGATCCTCAACCCCGGCGTCCTGTTTGCCCTCAGCTAGGGAAGGAAGATCAGCTTCAGCCCTGCGATCACCAGCACGACGGCCAGCGCGCGGCGGAATGCGGGTGGCGGGAGCCGTCTGCTGCCGCCACTGCACCCAGCCAGAGCGGGATCGCCGCCGGGAGGTGCCCGACCGAGCCGATGTTGCCAGCCAGCCCGGCCATCGAGTTGGCCAGGATGAAGGCCGCAGAGGCGCCCGCGGCGAATCGGGTCCCGGCCCATCCGGCGGCCAGCAGCAGGGGAGTCAGGAAGATGCCGCCACCGGTCCCCGTCAGGCCCGCCAGGAGCCCGATGCCAGCGCCGCTTGCCATTCCGGCCGGCCACGGGGGTCGCGGTGGGAACTCCTCGCTCGCGCGGCCGGCGGTGATGCCGAAGCGCGCCGCGGCGACCAGCAGGACGCCGCCGACGATCGGCCGATAGATGTTGGCTGGCAGGGTCAGCGCCCCGCCCACGAAAGCCGCCGGCACCGACCCGATCAGGAACGGGAGGATGGCGAGCGGGCGCACGTAGCCCGCCCGCGCGAAGCGGATCGTGACGATGGTCGAGACCAGGATGTTGAGGACCAGGGCAGTCGGCTTCATCACATGGGGAGCGATCCCCACCAGTGCCATGGCGGCCAGGTAGCCTGATGCGCCGGCGTGTCCCACAGACCCATAGAGGATGGCCGCGGCCAGGAAGAGAAGCGCCAGGAGCAGGGTCTGGTCCATGAGCCGATCTAGGGGCGTTTGGCCGCCTGGATGAAGAGGGTGCCCAGCACGCGGGCCACGGTCGGGAAGGCGTGGATGGTGTCAGCCAGCACGGAGAGCGGGGTTCGCAGCTTCACGGCCAGGACCGCCTCATGGATGTGCCCACCAGCGTCTGCGAGCCGCGGTCGACGACGATCGTGACGTGGCCCTGCGCCTCGGATGTCTCGCCCCTGGCGGTGGTCGCCAGGTCCTGGCTCAGCTCCTCCGCATCCAGGCCTCGCTCGGTGGCCTGCTCCACCAGGAGTCCAACCGAGGCGGTCTCCGGGTCGGTGTAGGTGGCGCGCGGGATGGCCCGATGATCGGGCTTGACCTGCTCGCCAAGCGCGATCCGTGCGGCGATGTCGCCCTGGTAGTGGCTGACGTGGGTGTGCATCTCGGGCCCGGCCGGGTCGCCGGCGACGTACACCCCAGGAGCGATCCGAAGCTGGTCGTCGGGACTCAGGCGGCCTGACGAGGCGTCGACGCCGATCGTCTCCAGGCCCAGCCCGTCGAGCGGCAGCGTCCGGCCGATGGCCAGCAGCACGGCCGCAGCCTCGACGCTGCCGCCGTCGTCGAGGTCGAAGCGATGCCAGCCGTTCGTGCCCCCGCCTGGATACGCGCGCGTGGCGCGCCCCCCCGTGCGAATCGTCACGCCGTCGCGCGTCAGCGCCGCAGCCAGGACCGACGAGGTTCGTGGATGATCGCGCGGCAGGATCCTTTGCCCTGGCACGACCAGGGTGACCGGCACGCCATAACGCGCGTAGACCTGGGCCAGCTCGACGCCCGTCGGCCCGGCTCCCAGGACGAGCAGGCTCTCGGGGAGCTCCCTCGCAGAGGTCGCCTCGCGGTTGGTCCAGTACGGGATCTCGGCGAGTCCCGGCATCTCCGGGACCTTGCTGCGGGAGCCGATCGAGAGGATCACTGCGCCTGCCTCGATCTGATGCTCCACATCATCGTGCGACACAGTCACGCGCCCGGTCCCGCTCAGCCGGGCCGTGCCTCGCATCGGCACAGCGCCCGCCGCCTCAAGGTCCTTCCAGTGGCCGGAGTCATCGGGGTAGTCGCGGCCGACTCGATTGATCATCCAGTCGCGTCGCTGGACGGCTTTCTCCCACGGGTACGCGCCACCCGCCGCATGCACGGCCGCCGAGTGGAGCAGCGACTTGGAGGGCATGCAGGCAAAGAACGGGCACGCACCTCCGAACAGGTCGCGGTCGATGACGGCCACCGATGCGCCGCGATCCCGTGCGGCGAAGGCAGCTGACTCCCCGGCCGGCCCGGCGCCGATGACGACGAGGTCGAAATGCTCCATCAGCCCGATCATAGAGGCGGGTTGATGACCTCTCTGCCGCCGATCCACGTCCGCAGCGGGCGCACGTCACCGAGCCGTAGCGCGAAGGCGCCCTCGTGCTCGGCGTCCCAGGCCACCAGGTCCGCCTCGGCCCCGGCGACGATCACGCCCCGCCGCCCGGCGAGGCCGAGCGCAGCGACGCCTCCCGCAGTGGCAGCGGTCAGCGCCTCGGCCACCGTCATCTCCATCAGCGTCGCGGCCAGGCCGATCACCAGGGGCATTGAGGAGCTGCCGAACGTCCCTGCGTTGGCGTCACTGGCGAGCGCGACCGTGGCACCGGCGTCGAGGAGGGCACGGGCCGGTGGCAGTCCGCCGCCAAGCTCGATCGCCGGTCCGGGCAGGAGCGTTGCCACCGTCTCCGAGGCGGCAATGGCAGCCACGCCCGCTGCGTCCAGCTGCTCGAGATGGTCGGCGCTCGATGCCCCCAGCCGCACCGCCAGCTCGGCGGAGCCGGTGCGCGCCAGCTGCTCGGCGTGCAGGCGGATCCCCAGCCCGTGCGCGGCGGCGGCTTCCAGGATCCGCGTCGCATCGGCGACACTGAAGAACCCGCGGTCGCAGAAGACGTCGCAGAACTCGGCGAGCCCCGCGGCCGCCACCGCCGGGATCATCTCCTCCGTGACGACGGTCACGTACTCCTCGTGCGAGGTCGCCTCAGGCGGCACCGCATGCGCTCCGAGCAGGGTGCGCACGACCCGCATCTCGACCCCCTGCGAGGCCTCGCCGATCAGTCGCAGGGCGCGCAGCTCTTCGTCGGTCGAGAGGCCATAGCCAGACTTGCATTCGATGGTGGTGGTGCCGGTCGCCAGCGCCTTGCCCAGGCGGTCGCGGATCGCCCTCCGCAGCTGATCGTCGCCTGCCGCGCGCGTGGCGGCGACCGTGCGCAGGATTCCGCCGCCCGTGTAGGGGACTCCTTCCAGCCGGGCTCCCGCTTCATCGGATCGGTCACCGGCAAAGGCCGGGTGGGTGTGCGAATCCACCAGGCCGGGGGTGACCAGCGCCTCGCCGAGGTCGACGATCGCATCAGTGCCAGGTGCCTGGCCGCGCGGGCCAACCCAGCTGATCAGGCCGTCCTCGATGCGCACCGCCCAATCGGTGAGCACCCCGGACGGCTGCGCGCCGAACAGGCGGCCGCGGCCGGTGAGCAGGAGAGGCTCAGTCGACATCGGGCCGAACCATACTGCCCGCTCAGCCGATCTCGGGCTCGGCCACCGCGGCCCGCGGCACCTCGCCGCGCAGACGCGAAGTCGCGAGCAGCAGGCCGACCAGGATCGTCGAGGCGCCCAGCAGCTGGAAACCGGACGGCGACTCGCCGAGCAGCAGCATGGCGAGCAGCACCGAGCCGACCGGCTGCAGAGTGAGCACCACGCTGGTCAGCGCGGCCGGCAGCCGCGGCAGCGAGAGGCTGATCAGCAGCCAGCCGACCACCTGCGATGACATCGCCAGCGCCAGGAGGTACCCGTGCGCCGGCCAGGTCGGAACGAGGTCGACCTCACCCAGCGGAAGGCCGATGAGCAGGGACGCCAATGCGCCCATGAGGGTCGCATCGAACAGTGGGCCGGCGGGACGGCGAACGTCGGCGTTGCCGCGGCGCAGGACCAGCAGGAAGCCCGCATAGGCGAAGCCGGTCGCCAATCCGAGCACCACCCCCAGGATCGGATCGCGGCCATAGGCGCCGCCCCCGATCACACCCGAGATGAGCACGACCCCCAGCAGCACCACTGGCAGTGCCAGGAGCGTGCGGCCCGGTGGCCGCTCCCCGAGCACCAGCCAGGCGAGCACTGCCACGATCACCACCTGGGTGTTGCCCAGGACGGTCGCCAGCCCGGCGCCCACCAGCTGGATGGTGTGATGCCAGATCACCAGGTCGAAGGCGAAGAAGATTCCGGCCGCCAGCGCCAGCCAGACCTGCCCGGCCGGCCGCGGGCCGTAGGCGCGGCGCTCAGCGAGGGCGATCAGACCGAGCGCCGGCAGCGCATAGGCGCAGCGGAAGATCGCCGCCGTGGCAGGCTCCACGTTTGCCAGGCGCACCAGGATCCCGGAGAAGGCGATGCTCAGCGCGCCCAGCACCGCGGCCAGCACGGGCCGGCGCCCGAGCATCGCGAAGGGCATGGCGGCGGTCATCGGCGCAGGGTAGCCGACCTGCCGGAATCGACGGCCGGCCATTCACGGGCGCGCCATTGCCATCGCCCGGCATACTTGCCGGCGTGACCGAGCTCCCGACTGGAACCGTCACGTTCCTGTTCACCGACATCGAGGGCTCGACGCGCCTTGCCCAGGCACTCGGGACCGGCTGGCCGCCGCTCCTCGAGCGGCACCGGGAGATCATGCGGAGTGCCTGGAATGCCCACCTCGGCACCGAGATTCTGACCGAAGGTGATTCGTTCTTCGTCGTGTTCGAGAGTGCGCCCGCGGCATTGGCCGCCGCGGTGGAGGCGCAGCGCGGGCTCGCCGCCGAAGCGTGGCCCTCCGACGCCGCGATCCGGGTTCGCATGGGCCTCCATACCGGCGAGGGACTGTTGAGCGGCGGGTCCTACGTCGGGCTCGACGTGCATCGCGCCGCGCGCATCGGCTCTGCCGGCAGTGGCGGCCAGGTCCTCGTCTCGGCTGCTGTCCACGCCTTGGTCGAAGGCGATCTGCCGCCCGGGGTCTCCTTGCGGGAGCTTGGTGAGCATCGGCTCAAGGACCTCTCGCGACCCGAGCGGATCTGGGACCTGGTGATCGAGGGCCTGCCCTCGGAGTTTCCGGCCCTGCGGACCCTGAATGCCATCCCGAACAACCTGCCGACGCAGCTCACCTCGTTCCTGGGGCGGCAACGGCAGCTGACCGAGGCGCGTCAGCTGCTCACAGAGGGTCGCCTGCTGACCCTGACCGGTCCGGGCGGCACGGGCAAAACACGACTCTCGCTGCAGATCGCGACCGATGAATCCGATCGCTTCCCGGACGGGATCTACTTCGTGCCGCTGGGAACGTTGAGCCAGGCGGACCTCGTTCTGCCGACGATCGCCCAGGCGGCGGGCATCATCGAGCCTGGGACGGACCCGCTCAGCCGGCTGACGGAGTTCATCGGCAGCAAGTGCGTGCTCCTGGTGCTCGACAACTTCGAGCAGGTGATCGATGCGGCGCCACAGGTCGCCGAGCTGCTGGGGGGCGCTCCCAAGGCTTCCGTGCTGGTCACCAGCCGCAGCCCGCTGCGGGTCTACGGTGAGCGCGAATACCCGGTTCCACCCCTCGGCGTGCCCGATCCACGGCACCTTCCCGATCTCGAGCAGTTTTCCACCTTCGAATCGGTCGCCCTCTTCGTGGAGCGGGCAATGGCCGTGCGCCCTGACTTCGCAGTGACCGGTGCCAACGCCCCGGCCATCGCCGAGATCTGTGTCCGCCTCGACGGCCTGCCGCTCGCCATCGAGCTGGCGGCGGCGCGCGTCCGGGTCCTCAGCCCGCAGGCGATCATGGATCGGCTGGGGGATCGGATGGCCCTTCTTTCGAGCGGAGCACGAGACCTGCCGGAACGGCAGCAGACGCTGCGCGGGGCGATCGCGTGGAGCCACGACCTGCTCGAGGAAGCCGATCGACGCCTCTTCGCCCGGCTGGCAGTCTTTGCCGGCGCGACCCTCGACGCAATCGGGAAGGTCGTCTTCGACCCTGGTGAGCACGGCGACCCGCTCGACGCCGTGTCATCGCTCGTCGACAAGAGCCTGGTCCGCCAGGAGAGCGAGCCAGATGGCGAGCCGCGCTTCCGGATGCTGGAGACGATCCGCGAATACGCGCTCGAAAAGCTCGCGGAGCGTGGTGAAGCCGAGCAGCTGCGACAGCGCCACGCCGCGTGGGTGGTCGACCTGGTCGAGGGGAATGCCCCTCGAGTCTTCGGTGACGAGCAACGCGTCGTCCTCGATCAATACGAGGTCGAACACGACAACATTCGCGCCGCATTGGCCTGGGCCCTCGAGAATCGACATGCCGAGACGGCCCTCCGAATCCTGGGTGCGACGTGGCGCTTCTGGCAGATGCGCGGGTTTCTTGCCGAGGGCCGCGAGCATGCGGACCGGGTGCTGGCCATGCCCGACACCGGCGATCTGCGTGACGCACGGGCAGCGGCCCTGGAAGGCGGCGGCGGGATCGCCTACTGGCAGGCGGACATGGATGCTGCCCGGGTCTGGTACAGCGAGGCGGTCGAGCTAGCGAGGGCATCGGGTGATCTGTCACGCATCGCCAACGCGATCTACAACCTGGGCTTTACCTATGGCCTGAACCGGCAGGACGCCGACCGGGCCCGCGAGCTGGCAACGGAATCGGTCGAGCTGTATCGCCAGCTCGGCGATGAGCAGGGCATTGCGCGCGCTGAGTGGGGCCTGGCCACGACGAGCTACTTCTTCCGCGACTATCAGCAGGGGATCGACCTCGCCACCCATGCGATCGAGATCTTCCGGCGCAACGGCGACCAGTTCATGACTGCCTGGGCGCTCTACATCCTGGCGGTCTGCAACCAGCAGACCGACCCAGAGGCCATGCAGCGCTACCTGGAGGAGGCGTTGCCGATCTTCATTGGCAATGGCGACAAGTCGGGCTACTCGCTCATCTTCGATGCCTTCGCGACCCTCGAATGGACCAACGGAGACATCCCTCGCGCCCTTCGACTGGCGGGCTATGCCGAGGCCACCGAGCGCAGCGCGGGCACGGGACTGGCCGAGTGGAACCGCGAGTTCGCCGGGTTCGATCCTCAAGCCCTTGCCAATGACCCTGCGAACGCGGCGTTCTTCACGGAAGGCCAGCGCTATGACCTCGAGCAGGCCACCGCGGTGGCGCTGCATCGCGACTAGAGCGGATCAGCTGGGGGCTGCCAGGTCCCTCCGCGGGAAGACGATCACCGCAAACATCACCGGAATGGCAATCGCCACCGCCAGGATCACGAAGTCAAGCGGATCGGCCTTGCCGGTCAGGATCTCCCCCGGCTGGAAGTGGTGGAAGAGGGAGTATTGCTGGCTCCAGGCGACATCGGTCCAGAGCGATCCGAGGATCTCCAGGAAGTAGTTGACCAGCAGGTAGGCCATCGTGAGCCCCAGCGCCGGCGCGGTCCGATCGAAGGAGACCGATGCGGCCAGACCGAATGCGGCAAACGCGGTCCAGAGCATCAGCCCGTTGAGAAAGACGAGCGGCATGTAGGCCAGGTTGATCTGATCCCCCAGGCCCTGGAGCGCGATGCCGATCGCCTGGCCGCCGAGGAGGGCGGCCATGACGACCGCCAGCAGCACGATCAACGCCGCCGCCACGGTCCTGTAGAGGGTGCGACGCGAGATCGGCCGGGCCAGCAGTACCTCGAGGGTGCCTCGTTCGCGTTCGCCGGCCACCGCGGCTACCGAGGAGCCGACGGCGAAGATCCCCATGAAGGCGATCGTCAAGGGATGCTCCAGGCCGATGGTCAGGGCTCCCGGCAGCGAGAAGAAGTTCCCGGACCCAACGCCCAACAGCTGCTTCGGGATGGTGCCCGAATTGACCAGCTGGCGGAAGGCGTCGGAGAAGCTGGTGTAGATGATCGGCAGGAGGAGGCCCCAGCCGATAGCCGCCGCCGCCACTGCCAGCAGCTTGAACTGGTTCCAGCGCAGGGTCTGCAGGAAGAGACGCGGGTTCATCCGCGCATCTCCTCGGAGGCCTCGTCGCCGGCGTAGTACTCCAGGAATGCCTCCTCGAGTCGAGCCGGCTCGATGGTCAGGTCCTCCAGCGACGGCGATGCGATGGCCCGCACGAAGGGAGCCACCTCGCCGAGGAGCGTGGCCCGCATCTCGTCCCCCTTGATCACCACGTCGGCGATGCCCGGCACCCCGCTGAGATCCGGCGCCGCACCGCGCCAGCGAAGCTGCACCTTGCGCTTGCGGCGGGCGAGCAGCTCGTCGACGTCCTGCAGCGCCATCAGGTGGCCGGCGCGGATGATCGCCACCCGGTCACAGACTCGCTCCACCTCGGAGAGGATGTGGCTCGAGAAGAAGATCGTCCGGCCCTGGGCGCGCAGGTCCTCCATGATCCCGTAGAAGGCGTGCTGCATGAGCGGGTCGAGCCCCTCGGTCGGCTCATCCAGGATGGCGAGCTCGGGATCGTGCTGCAGCGCCTGGATCACGCCGATCTTCTGGCGCATCCCGCGCGAGTAGTCGCGTACACGGCGCTTCAGCACCCCATCAGCCATCTGGAGCCGCTCGCACAGCTCCTCGCGGCGCACCGGCTCGCGGCCCTGCAGGTCGACGAGGTAGTCCAGGGCATCCCTGCCGCTCAGCGAGTCGTAGAGGGCGATCCCTCCCGGCAGGTAGCCGACCCTGCCACGGATCTCCACCGAGTCGGTGGAGATGTCCAGCCCCAGCACAGTCGCCGTGCCGCGAGTCGGATGCAGGAAGCCCAAGAGGGTGCGGATCATGGTCGACTTGCCCGCGCCGTTCGGTCCCAGGAAGCCGAAGATCTCGCCGGGGCGCACGTCGAGGGTCAAGTCGACGAGCGCGCGCACGTTGCCGTAGTGCTTGGTCAGCCCTTGTGCGGTGATGACCTGGCCCGGCCCCGCCCCCATCGCGCTCATGGTCAGATGGCCCGCATGCGGTTGTTCCGCGGGTTGTGCTCCACCTCGGCCAGGGCCAGCGCCTCCATCAGCGGCGGCATGTAGACCCCGAAACGCCCGCGCAGGCCCTTCTTCAGGCCGTACCAGCCACCGACCGGGTTATCGGCGGATCGGGCCCAGGCCTCGACGCTTCCATCGGGCGCGGGCTTCTGCTCATCGCTCCCGCCCAGCGGCATCCAGTCGCCGTGCGCTCTGAGCATGGCATGCAGGTCGTCGATGGCCCGCAGCTGGTAGCCGAGGCGGGTGGTCCCCACCTGGCAGACGATCGCCGGCGGATCGGCCGCCTCGTCGCGCCACATCTGGTAGTCGGACGTGCCGGGTGGCGTCTTCAGCTTCCATGGGTTCTGGACAGTTCCATCGCCCTGGGCGGGGTTCGACATGGGGCAGCCTCCACGTGCTGAAGGGTGTTGGCAGGGCGGCACGGCCGAGGGCCGATTGTGCGCCATTCGCCAAAGGCGCGAGCACATTCATCCCGCGCGGTCACGCTGCTACACTCTGAGCTCCGAACCGCCTCGCACGTCTGCAGCCGCGGTTCGCTTCCTTGTCACACCCCTGGGGAATGCTGGTGAAGATCGCTGTCCCACGCGAGATCGCGCAGGGGGAGACGCGGGTCGCGCTCACCCCGCAGGCCGTTGCCGCCCTGATCGCCGATGGCGCGGAGGTGCTGGTCGAGGCGGGCGCGGGCGAGGAGTCGTTCATCTCCGATGCCGCCTACCGCGAGGCCGGGGCCACCGTCGTCACCGATGCCGCGGCGCTCTACGGCGACGCGGAGATGGTGGTGCGGGTCGGACGGCCAACCGATGACGAGATCGGGATGCTCCGTTCGGGGCTGGTGCTGATCGGCACGCTCGGCACACTCGCCAACCCGAAGCTGGCGGAGCAGCTGGCCAAGGCCGGAGTGACCGCCATCAGCATGGACTCCATCCCGCGCATCACCCGCGCGCAGAGCATGGACACCCTCTCCAGCCAGGCTACGGTCGGCGGCTACAAGGCCGTGCTGTTGGCGGCCGAGCGGCTCCCCAAGTTCATGCCGCTCCTGACCACCGCGGCTGGCACGGTACGGCCCGCTCGCGGGATCGTGATGGGGGCCGGAGTAGCGGGCCTGATGGCCATCGGCACCGCCAAACGGCTGGGTGCCGTGGTCGAAGCGACCGACGTGCGGCCGGTCGTCAAGGAGCAGGTCGAGAGTCTGGGCGGCACTTTCATCGAGGTCGAGATGACCGATGAGGAGAAGGCCAACGCGGAGACGGCGGGCGGCTACGCGCGCGAAATGAGCGATGACTACAAGCAGCGTCAGGCGGCACTCATCGCCGAGCGTGTGAAGGAGGCCGATTTCGTGATCACCACCGCGCTCATCCCCGGACGGCCGGCGCCACGGCTGGTGACCGATGAGATGGTGGCCTCCATGAAGCCGGGCAGCGTGATCGTCGACATGGCGGCCGAGATGGGCGGCAACGTCGAGGGGACCGAGCCAGGCAAGGAGGTCGTCAGGCACGGGGTGACCATCATCGGGCTGACGAACCTGCCGGCCACCATGCCGGCCAGCGCCACCCAGATGTACGCCAAGAACATGCAGACCCTGGTGCATCACCTGCTGAAGGAGGGGTCGATCAACCTGGATTTCAGCGACGAGATCACCCGCGGAGCCACGATCACCCACGGCGGCAAGGTGATCAACGAGGCAACCGCCAAGGCCCTCGGCATCGAGCCGTCCGATCCCGTTCCAGCCGCGAAGGCGGAGTAGCGGTGGAGCTCACCCCATTCGAGCTGATCGCCGCCTTCTTCATCCTGGTGCTGGCCGCGTTCGTGGGTTACGAGGTCGTCTCCAAGGTGCCGACCATGCTGCACACCCCGCTCATGAGCGGCGCCAACGCGATTCACGGCGTGGTGGTGGTCGGCGCGATGGTGATCGCCGCCAGCGCCGAGGGCCCGCTCCGCGTGGTGCTGGCCCTGGTGGCGGTGGTGCTGGGCACGATCAACGTGGTCGGCGGCTTCGTGGTGACCGACCGGATGCTCGAGATGTTCCGGCGCCGCCCCGGCGGCAAGTCC
>VBJX01000032.1:0-2338 GCA_005879775.1 Chloroflexota bacterium | reverse complement strand
GACCGCGCGGCGCGGCAACCAGATCGCTGCGGCCGGCATGACGCTGGTCGTCGCCTGGGTCTTCGTGACCGATTTCCTGCTCGGGTCCGGCGGGCTGGCCAATCTCTGGATCCTGGTGGTCGGGATCCCGATCGGGGCCGTGGTCGGCGTGCTGGGGGCCCGCCGGGTGCCGATGACCGCCATGCCGCAGATGGTCGCCATCTTCAACGGCGCCGGCGGCGGGGCGGCGGCGGTCGTGGCCCTCGCCGAGTTCCTTGCGAGCGTGCCCGCGCCGATCGCGTGCGAAGGGTACTGCCCCCTTCTCGCGGCCGAGTCTGCCCGACCAGGTTTGCTTCCGTTGTCCTTCATTGTCGCGACACTCCTGGGAGCGGTCATCGGGGGAGTCAGCCTCACCGGATCGGTGGTCGCCTTCGGGAAGCTGCAGGGCTTCATCCCCGGTCGCCCGGTCACGTATCCAGGCTCGCGCATCGTCGCTGTGCTCCTCCTCGGCGCCCTCATCGTTCTTGGGGTCGTCCTCGCGGCGGTCACCAACAGCGTGCCGCTCTTCCTCGTGTTCGTGGCCATCGCCCTGGTCACCGGCGTGGCGCTGGTGATGCCGATCGGCGGGGCCGACATGCCGGTGGTGATCAGCCTTCTCAACAGCTACACCGGGATCGCGGTGGCCGCCACCGGCTTCGTGCTGGGCAACTACGCGCTCCTCATCGCCGGCACACTCGTCGGAGCATCGGGCGCCATCCTCACCCAACTCATGTGCCGGGCCATGAACCGCTCCATCTTCAACGTCCTGTTCGGCGCCTTCGGCACCGGTGGCAGCGTGGCGGCCGCGGGTGCGGCGGGCGAGCAGACCGCCCGCGAGATCAGCGCCGATGACGCCGCGGTGCTGATGGCCTACGCGCACAAGGTGATCATCGTTCCCGGCTACGGGATGGCCGTGGCCCAGGCGCAGGGTCCGGTTCGCGAGCTGATGGACCTGCTCGTCGCCAAGGGCGTCGACGTGGAGTTCGCCATCCATCCGGTGGCGGGTCGCATGCCCGGCCACATGAACGTGCTCCTCGCCGAGGCGAACGTGCCGTACGACCGGCTCAAGGAGATGGACGAGATCAACGACGACTTCCCAAAGACCGATGTTGCCCTGGTGATCGGCGCCAACGACGTCACCAACCCTGCTGCGCGGACGGATCAGTCCTCGCCGATCTACGGCATGCCGATCCTGAACGTCGACGAGGCTGAGCACGTGATCGTCCTCAAGCGCTCGATGGCCACCGGCTTCGCCGGCATCCCGAACCCGCTCTACTCCGACCCGCGCACGGCGATGCTCTTCGGCGACGCCAAGCAGACCGTCCAGGCCCTCGTCTCGGGGGTCAAGAACGCCTAGCCCGATGTCTGCCGCCAGCGACTGCGTCATCTGCCGCGGCGAGGACGGCGACCATGAGCTCGACCGGGTGGAGGTCTGGCGCGAGGGCGGCTGGCGGCTGACGATGGCCCGGCACGGTCCGACCCTGGGCTTCGCCTACCTCGAGCCGATCCGCCATATCCCGTACCTGGCCGACCTTGACGGTGACGAGGCGGCAAGCCTGGGAGCGGTCCTCGGACGAGCCTCCGCGACGCTGCGCGACGCGAGCGGCGCACAGCTCACCTATGCGTATGTCTTCGGTGGCGGCGTCCCCCACCTGCACTTCCACCTGGCGCCGAACATTCCCGAGGGCGTCCTCAACACGTCGCTCATCGAGGGCCGGGTCGAGGAGCGCAAGCTGCCAAGCGGCGCCACCGAGATCATCAGCCTCGACCACCCGGACCTGCCGCCAGAGGAGCTCGCCGCGGTGATCGATCGGGTGCGGGAGCGCCTCTCCGAATGAACGACCGATGGGTGATCCTGGACGTCGGCGAGACCCTGGTTGACGAGACGCGGGTCTGGTCTGCCTGGGCCGATGAGCTGGGCATCCCGCGCCTCACCTTCATGGCAGGGCTCGGGGCGGTGATCGCCCGCGGTGGCAACCATCCTGACGTCTTCACCATGTTCGGCTCCCGCGACTGGGAGGAGCGCCGTGGCGCGCTCGAGGATGCCTACGGCGGATTCACCGATGCCGACCTCTATCCGGATGCGCATCCGGCGTTCGATCGGCTGCGAGAGCTCGGGTATCGGCTGGCGATCCTGGCCAACCAGCCGGCCAAGCGGACAGCCGAGCTCCACGCCCTCGGCTTCGATCCCGAGGTGATGGCCATGTCCGAGGAGCTGGGCGCGGCCAAGCCATCGCCCGCGTTCTTCACGCGGTCGCTGGAGCTGCTCGGCTCGCCGCCGCCCGAATCGGTCGCCTACGTCGGGGATCGGGTCGACAAC
>VBJX01000155.1 GCA_005879775.1 Chloroflexota bacterium | reverse complement strand
GCCACCTCCGCGGGAGCCTGCAGCCTGACGAACCTCTTCGGCTCGCGCCCCCCGAGCATCTCCCCCAGTCCGAGCCAGGCGTCGTCGACGGAAACCGCCTCGGCCAGCCCGATCGAATCGCTGCTGCCGACCCCCTCCCCTGAGCTGCCACTTTCGCTCCCCATCCCGCCAACCAGCGATCCCCGCGTCATACAGGTCACCTCGAAGCCCGCGCTGCCGGTCGATGGATCAGGCCAACTGGTCATCACCGTCAAGAACCTGTCGAACGAGCAGGTCACCGAGCTCGTGCTCCGCTGGCCGACCGCCCTCAAGCAGAACAACTTCCTGGCGCCGTTCGCGCCGTCGCAGATCCGGATCCGCGAAGGCGGGCCCGCGCTCTACCAGCTGTGGACCAAGTGGGTCGAGGGTCCCGGGGAGCGAGACGAACCGGCCGGCACGACCTCCCTCGGCTGGGGCCCGCTCGATCCGGGCGCGACCATCACCATCCCGCTCATCGCCAACCGGAAGGCACCGGGCCCTATTGCCTTCGACCTGCAGATCCTGGCCGGGGAGGCCATCCTGCAGCTCGACACCGGGGGCGCGGCCGAGCTGCGCGTGCAGCTGCCGTAAAGGGGAGCAGGAACGATGCACGCCATCCTGCCGCCGTGGACCGAGCCCGATCCCGTGCTGCACGCGCGTGTCGGCGATCTCATCGATCCCGACCGCAAGGTGCTGGCCGCGCTGGAGCGGATCACCCCGCTCTCCGGCAAGCGGATCGCGGACGTCGGGACGGGGATCGGTCACTACCCGATGCTCCTCGCCAGGCGCACTGGACGGACCTACGGGATCGAGTCCGAGCCGGCCCTGCTGGCCGCGGCGCGGGAGCGGGCATCGGCGTCGCATCAGCCGAACCTGCGGATCGTGGAGGGGACGCCGGGTCACCTGCCGCTGCGCGACGGGGCAGTCGACATCGTCCTCTCCGGCTCCATCCAGCCCGACGACGCCTTCCTGCCGGCCATCGACGAGGCGCTGCGCGTGCTGCGCCCGGGCGGCCGGCTGGTCGTCATCGGCTATTACGGACGCGACCCGGTCGAGGCACTTCTCGATCCGCGAGTTGTCGCAGATGCGTTCGAGGCAACGCAGCGGCGAACCGGCTGGTGGCTGCGTCATCGGTTCAAGATCAAGGTGGTCCATTCGCGCCTCGATCTGTCAGACGAGGAGGCAGCCGGCGAGCTCCTGCCACGTCTCTTCGGGGACCGCGGCAAGGCCTTTCTGCGGGCCGGCCATCCGGCCTCGGTGCCGATGCGCCTGGGCCTCTATCACCTGGCCAAGGAGTGACCTTCATGGGCCGTGAGATTTCCCTTGCGACGGGTCGCGGGGGGCCCGTATGATCGCGCCGTCGAGGGCCAGGCTCTTCTCCCCCCGGAGCCTGGCCTTCGGCATGCCTGGCGCCGTATCGGTGCCATAATTGCCGGCCGATGACCACCACCACCCCCCGCCTGAAGATCACCTACGCCACCCTCTCCGCCGACAACGAGGAGCTACAGGCCTCCTTCGACGCGGCAGTGGAGCGGGCTCGCGCCGAGCTCGGCCGCTCGTACCCGATGCTGATAGGCGGGGAGGAGCGCCGTGGAGCCGAGGAGTTCGAGGACCGCTCCCCGATCGACACGGAGATCGTGGTCTCGCGCTTCCCGGTCGGCACCCGGCAGGACGTGCGCGATGCCATCACCGCCGCTCGTCAGGCGTTCCCCGCCTGGCGTGACCTCGGCTGGCGGAAGCGCATCGAGCTGCTGCGCCGCGCCGCCGACCTGATCAGCGAACGCCAGTTCGACTACGCGGCGCTGATGGCCTTCGAGGTGGGGAAGAACCGCCTCGAGGCGCTCGGCGACGTGGAGGAGACGGCCGACCTCCTGCGCTACTACAGCGACACCATGGAGGCGAACGACGGGTTCGTGAAGCCGATGGGCTCGCTCTCGGCCGCCGAGCACACACGCAGCGTCTTGAAGCCGCATGGCGTGTGGGGCGTGATCAGTCCCTTCAACTTCCCGATGGCGCTGGCCGGGGGTCCGGCCGCCGGCGCATTGATCGCCGGCAACACGGTGGTCCTCAAGCCCTCGTCGGATGCGCCGCTGATGGCCTACAAGTACGGCGAGGCGCTCCGCGACGCCGGCGTGCCGGCAGGCGTCTTCAACCTGGTGACCGGACCTGGCGAGACGGTCGGCGCCGAGCTCGAGGAGAACCCGGGGATCGACGGGCTGATCTTCACCGGCAGCTACGAGGTGGGGATGCGCCTCTACACCCACTTCACCCGTGACTTCCCGCGCCCGATCATCACCGAGATGGGTGGCAAGAACCCGGCCATCATCACCTCCTCCGCCGACCTCGACGAGGCCGCCGAGGGCGTCATGCGGTCGGCGTTCGGCTTCGACGGCCAAAAGTGCAGCGCCAACAGCCGGGTCTACGTCGAGCGCGGGGTGGCCCGGCCGTTCGTGGAGAAGCTGGTCGAGCGGGCGCGCCAGATCCGGGTCGGAGACCCCACCCACCGCGACGTGTGGATGGGCCCGGTCATCAACGCGCGCTCGCTGCGCAAGTTCACCGATGCCGTGGCCGAGGCGAGGCTTCCCCGAACCGACCGTGGTGACAGGCCTACCGACTGACCATCGGCTCTTCCGCGACGAGCTCTTCGTGCCGTTCCTGGTGGTGGGCGAGGTGGACTCCCTGGACGAGGCGCTGCGCCTGGCGAACGCCACCCCCTATGGTTTGACGGCGGGCATCTTCAGCCACGACCAGGCCGAGATCCGCCACTTCCTGGACGGCATCGAAGCGGGGGTGGTGTACGTCAACCGGCGCGCCGGCGCCACCACCGGAGCATGGCCGGGGATCCAGTCGTTCGGCGGCTGGAAGGGCTCCGGCTCCTCCGGTAAGAGCGGCCTCGGCCCGTATTACGTGCAGCAGTTCCTGCGCGAGCAGTCGCAGACGGTCATGGGCGAGGAGCCACCGCCGGCGTGACCAATCAATCAGGCAACGGCGCGCCGCCACCCGACGCGCTCGACTCCCTGGCGCTCGACCCGGTGGTCGATCCGAGCGGCTGGTTCTCCGTCCAGCTGCGCTACGCCTACCTGGTCGGCGACGCCCCGATCATGATCGAGGACCGGGTGGTGCTGGTCGACGGCGAGGACGAGGAGACGGCGCTCGGCCGTGCGATCGAGGTGGCCGAGGAGTACGAGGACGAGTTCGAGACCGAATCGGGCCAGGAAGGGGTCATCCGCTTCGACGGGATCGTGGCGCTCAAGGAGCTCGACGATCCGCCTGCCGCTGGCACGGAGGTCTGGCACGAGTTCATGGCCCCCAACGACACCGAGACCGATGCCGATGGCGACCCGCTGCCTGCCCTGCGCCCCATGGAGATGGCCTTCCCGCGCGCCCACGAAGACTGATGGCCTGGCGGGCCGTCGCCTATCGGGCCGTCCGTCCCCTCCTCTTCAGCATCGATCCTGAGCGGATCCACCACCTGACCATCGACGCGCTGCGCGTGGGGGGGCAAAGCCCGATCGGCCGTGGCCTGGCTGCCCTGGCCGGGGGCGCTCTTCAAACCGATGCGCCCGTCGAGGTGGCCGGCCTGACGTTCCGCAGCAGGATCGGGGTGGGGGCAGGCTTCGACAAGGACGCGGTCGCCCTGCGGGGCTGGGCGGCGCTGGGGCTCGGGTTCGCGGAGGTCGGCACGGTGACGCCGCTGCCGCAGCCCGGCCATCCGCGGCCTCGACTCTTCCGGCTGTCGCGGGACGAGGCGCTCATCAACCGGATGGGGTTCAACAACGCCGGCGCCGAGGCGGTGGCCCGCAACCTGGCCGCTGCCCGCGACCGCCTGCCGTCGGGATTCGTTGTCGGGGTCAACATCGGGCGGAACGCGGCCACGGCAGCCGAGAACGCGGTTGCCGATTTCCTGGCTGCCCAGGCGCAGCTGGCACCCCTCGCCGACTACCTGGTGGTCAACGTTTCGTCGCCCAACACGCCAGGGCTGCGCGACCTCCAGGCTCCGCGCCGGCTGCGCAGGCTCCTCGCCGCGATGGCCGACAACGGCGAGCGGCTGAGTTGCGCCCGGCCGCTCTTCGTCAAGCTGGCGCCGGACCTGCACCCCACCCTGGAGTCAGCCGCGGTTGGCGTGATCCTGGCCAATACCACCCTGGCGCGCGAGCGGCTCGCCTCGCCGGCCCAGCTGACGAACCAGGCCGGCGGCCTCTCCGGCGCGCCGCTCTTGGTCAAGACACGCGGCCTCGTGCGACGCGCGCGTGCCGTCGTGGGCGATCGGCTGGCGATCATCGCCTCGGGCGGGATCGGCTGCGCCGAGGACGCTGCCACCCTGATCGGCGCGGGAGCCGACCTGCTCCAGGTGTGGACCGGCCTCGTCTACCGCGGACCAGGGCTCATCGGCGAGGCTACCCGGGCCGCGGTTCAGGCTGAACAGCGCGTGCGGGCTGATACGATATCGGCCTAGCCAGAGGCGCGGGCAGGACGCGCCACTCCGCTCGGAGTTGGACCGATGACCCTCGAGACCAGCGCCTCATCAGCGGCTGCCCGCCTGGACGCTCCCCAGATCATCACCGAGCTGCCCGGCCCGCGCGCCCGCGCTCTCATTGCGCGCGACCAGGCCGTCGTCAGCCCCAGTCTCACCCGTGCCTATCCGCTCGTCGCCGAGTCGGGCAGCGGCTACGTGGTGACCGATGTCGACGGCAACCGGTTCCTGGACTTCGCGGCCGGGATCGCGGTGTGCAGCACCGGTCACCGTCACCCCGAGGTGGTGGCCGCCATCAAGGAGCAGGCCGACCACCTGATCCATATCGCCGCGACCGATTTCTACGAGCCACGCTACCTGGAGCTGACCGAGCACCTGGCGCGGATCGCACCCTTCAGCGAGCCGGCCAAGGTCTTCCTCACCAACTCGGGCACCGAGGCGGTCGAGGGTGCCATCAAGCTGGCGCGCTATTACACGCATCGGCCCGGGCTGATCGCCTTCGAGGGGGCCTTCCACGGCCGCACCATGGGCGCCCTCTCGCTGACGAACAGCAAGATCAAGCAGCGGGCCGGCTTCGGGCCGCTTCTGCCGATGGTCCATCACGCCCCCTTCCCGCGCGTCCGCCCCTGGCGCGAAGGGAGCGGTGGCGACGGCAGCGCCGAGCTCGAGGTCCTGCGCCGCGACATCCTGGGCCGCCTCATCGCCCCGAGCGACGTGGCCGCCATCGTGATCGAGCCGATCCAGGGGGAGGGCGGCTACTTCCCGGCCCCGGCTCCCTTCCTGCAGGGCCTCCGCCAGATCTGCGACGAGCACGGGATCCTGCTCATCGCCGACGAGATCCAGTCGGGGATGGGGCGGACCGGCCGCTGGTGGGCGATCGAGCATGCCGGCGTCGAGCCCGACATCGTAACCACGGCCAAGGGAATCGCCTCAGGCATGCCGCTCGGCGGATTCATCGCCCGCGCCTCGCTGATGACCTGGCCGGCGGGTGCTCACGGCTCGACCTTCGCCGGCAATCCGATCTGCTCGGCGGCGGGCATCGCCACCATGCGGCTGATCGAGGGAGGGCTCATCGAGAATGCGGCCGCCATGGGTGCCAGGCTGCGCGCCGGAATCGAGCAGGCCTCGGCA
>VBJX01000153.1:2799-3172 GCA_005879775.1 Chloroflexota bacterium | reverse complement strand
TCACCCTCGACTACCCGGAGCTGGAGCCGTTCCTGGCGCAGGCGAAGGACCGTTTGGCGCGGGAGGAGCTCTTCCGCAAGTCATGGAACAAGGCGGTCGACAACAACCGGCCGAGGCTCGAAGAGGCGATCAAGGTGCGGCAGCAGATCGCCAGACTCCTTGGCCAGCCAACCTGGGCGCATCACGCCATGGAGGTCCGGATGGCCGGCAACCCCGAGCGGGTGCTGGACTTCTACGGCGAGGTCCGGCCGCAGCTCGAGCTCGCAGCGCGCGAGGAGGTGGCGGTCATGCAGCCGATGCTGGAGGCAGACGGCCAGACGGATCAGCTGCGGAGCTGGGACTGGGTCTACTACGACACCCAGCTCGCGGAGCG
>VBJX01000153.1:0-2719 GCA_005879775.1 Chloroflexota bacterium | reverse complement strand
TGGAGCCCACGCTCGCGTGGCATCCATCGGTCCGGCTCTACGAGATCCGGGATCGTGCGAGTGGCGTCTCCCTTGCCCATTTCTACATGGACCTCTTCCCGCGCGAGGGCAAGTACACCCACGCCGCCGCCTTCCCCATGATCGTCGGCCATCGGCGCGCGGACGGCCGCTACGAGCAGCCGGTGAGCGCCATCGTGGCCAACTTCACTCCCCCATCGACCGATCGGCCGAGCCTCCTGAAGCATGGGGGGGTCCGTCCACAGATCGAGACCCTCTTCCACGAGTTCGGGCACATCCTGCACATGAGCCTCAGCCGCGCCGAGTTCGCGCGCTTCAGCGCGGCCGAGACGGAGTGGGATTTCGTGGAGGCTCCCTCCCAGATCATGGAGCACTGGGTCTGGGAGCCGAACGTGCTGCGCCGCTTCGCGCGCCACTTCCGCACGGGCGAGGCGCTTCCCGCCGACCTGATCGAGCGGATGCGCGACGCGCGCTACCAGAACATCGGCCTGCGCATGACGCGCCAGATCTTCTTCGGCATGGTCGACCTGGCCCTGCACGCCACCGACTCCCCGCCCGATCTCGACGTCGCCACCCGGGAGAGCTACGCGGTCACCCAGCTCCCCTACCCGGAGGGGACCTTCATGCTGGCCGGCTTCGACCACCTGATGGGCGGCTACGACGCCGGCTACTACGGCTACCTGTGGGCAGAGGTGATCGGCGACGACCTGTGGAGCCGGTTCGAGGAGGAGGGGACCACTGATCCCGGTGTCGGCCGCACCTACCGCAAAGCGATCCTGGAGCCAAACGGCTCACGCTCCGGCGACGAGATGGTCCTGGACTTCCTGGGTCGCGAGGCCTCGACTGAAACCTTCTTGCGCACCCGCGGCCTCCCCGCCGCAGTGCCAGCTGCGGTCCCCGGAGCCGTGTCTGCGGAGGCGCGGGCCCGGACCTGACGAGCGTCCGGCTCTAGCGGGCCTCGAGGAATTCGATCACGAGGGCAGAGAACGCGTCCGGATCCTCCATCGGCGGCAGGTGGGAGACCCCGGGCATGCGGGCCAGCCTCGCCCCCCGGATCTCGCGCGCCAGGTGCTCGCCGATATCCATCATGTCCGGCTGATCCAGCTCCCCCACCACCACCAGGGTCGGAGCAGCTACCTCTCCGAGGCGGCCTGGGGCCGGGGGTTCGAGGTTCGCGGAGTCGACTGCCCCATCGACGGCCTGCAGCTCGAGCGCGGGGCGGTACATGTCGAACACCGCCTGCCGCAGATCGGCTGGCGCCTCGCCACCGCGGAGCGGGCCGTCGACCCAGGTCCGCACGTTGCTCCAGGCGACCTCGTCGCGGTCGCCACGCTGCCAGGCGGCCTCCTCGGCCTCCCAATCGGCATTCAGCTGCGCCGCCCATGACCATCCGGCCTGCCCGGGGGCTACCAACACCAGGCGATCCACCAGGTCCGGCGCCATGATGGCCAGCTCGAGTGATGCCGATCCGCCACTCGAGACTCCGATCACGTGCGCCGGAAGCGCGTCGAGCCCCCGCAGCAGCTCCGCGAGGTCCTGCCAGTTGGTGAACGGTTCCGTGGCTGCCGGCGTCTCGCCGAATCCACGAAGGTCCGGACGGATCACCCGAAAGCGCGATCCGAACGCATCCCACACCGGATCCCACATGTGGCGGTTGGCGATCCCGGCGTGGACCAGGAGGAGCGGATGGCCGGTTCCGGCATCGTCGTAGGCGAGATCGGCTCCGTTGACGGTCAGCGTCGGCATCGGGCTCTGGCGTCTAGTAGTAGTCCGCGCAGGAGAGGAAGTACCCGCAGCCGTGGCAGATGAGCTTGCACTTGCGCTCCTCCATCGCCGAGCCGCAGTTGGCGCAGGTGCGCATCAGCTCGCCCGGGTCGACAACCTCGTTGAAGACCCATGCGGTCGCCGGCTCAGCCTGTCGGTCGGCCGCCTCGAATGGCGCGGTCTGCATCCAGGCCAGCATAGCCCGATGGCGCTTCGCGCCGGACGCCTCTCCACGCCCTTCGGGGGAAACGGAGAAGCCGAGGTGTTGGGCCACCTCGGCTTCTCGCTGCCACCCTGGCGGGTGCAATCCATGGACCTACTTGAGGCCAAATTGGAAGACGATCGTCGAGTGGTCGTTCAAGGTGATCAGGTAGAAGTAGGTGATGTTGGCCTGCTGTTTCTTGGTGTTCATGTTGAAGATCCACTGTTGATCCGTCGAACTCCAGCGGAATTCCGTATCTGGCGTCGTGCTAACGACGGCTTCGTCGACGGTGGTCACGACTGTGCCCGACATGGTCGCGAAAAGCCTGAAGCTGGACACGACCCCTGGGATACCGATGGAGGTGCCGGCCGCGTCGCACACCCGGAACTTGGCGGGGGCTGTGCTTCCTTGCTTGAAGACGCATGTCCCATCCGAGTTGATGGGCTGTAGGATCTGGTGGCCGGGGCTGCCCAAGCACGATCCACCTGACGCGTACAGGACGGTCAGGTGGCCCACCGCGAAGTTGTCCGCCGGGAAGTCATAGTTGGCGGCGCTCAGGCTGCCGAGGCTGCAGGTGATCGGATATGGATTACCCGAGACCGGACTCGTGAGGATCGCCGTCGTGGCGCAAGTCCCAGCACCGCCGACCACGGCCATTGTCTCGCCGTTCTTGAAGCCGCTGATGACGTAGGTCAGCGGAGGATTCGCGGAATTGAGCAACTTCGTCTGGTCGTC
>VBJX01000152.1 GCA_005879775.1 Chloroflexota bacterium | reverse complement strand
ATCATCGGCTCCTCCACGGGCGGCGCCTGCTCGACGATCGAGAGGCCCGCGCCGGCAGCCGCCGATCCGCGCGAGCCACCCGTCACGATCACCAGCAGATCGGGCAGGCCAGTGGCCAGGCGAGCAGCCAACTTGGTCGCGGCGGCAGAGAGCGAGTCCTCGTCGGCACCGATCAATGCGGCCGCCTCATGGGCACCCAGGAGCAGCAGGTGGGGGCGAGCATGGATGAGGCGTTCCGTGAACTCGGCAGCGGCTCGCGGCTCGGGCTGAAGCGACCCGCCGCCGATGCTGAGCCTGGTCGTGGCCGGGCGCTGGCCGAGGGCGCGAGCGAGGGCGTCGCCATATCGGTCGTCCACAATCGGATAGCCGGAGCAATGCAGCCACTCTGCGTCGACGCCAGCGACCATCTCCGCGGCGTCCAGCGGCACGCGATCCGAGGCCATGCTGCGCTCGCCGTCGCTGTCGACCAGGGACACCACGCTGCCCGTCGTTGCCCCGGAAGGACCGGTCAGCTCAACCCGCTCACGCTCAAGCTCATGGCGCAGCAGCTGCCCGGCGGCATCGGTTCCGAGCGCGGTGATGAGTCGCACCGGGATTGCCTGCCGCGCCAGGCGGACGGCGACGTTGGCGCCCTGCCCGCCAGGCGAGACGAGGATCCGGGCCGGCACGTCACTTCCGGGGCGCAGCGGTTGGGAGGGACGCAGCGTGACATCCAGCGTGGCGTCGCCGACCACGACCACCCGCACTCCGCTCACCACGGCTTGCGCGTGGCGTACCCCTCATCGGTGCGGTGCCAGTACGCGACGCTCGGGTCGGCCATTCTCCAGCAGAGCCAGACGGGCTCGCCTTCGCGCTCGCCAGGAAAGTCGACCAGCCCCATCTCGATGTCTCGCAGTTCGATCCCCATCTCCCCCAGGTGGGCGAGCAGGCTCTGCATCCCGTCACGGACGCGGCTGATCTCCGCCTCTCGGCGAGCCGCCTGGGCACCGGCGGCCGGATCGCCATTGGCATCGAGCTGACGGTGCATCTCGGCGTGGACCGTGTCGAGCCGCCGCTGCTCGACGGCCAGCTGCAGGAGGACGGCGCGCACCTGCGGCATCAGGGCGTTTGCCTCCTCGATGGTGTAGGTGCGTCGTGCCGGCCCCATCGGGTGGCGATAGTAGCAGGCGTCCTGCCGGCCACCCTGCTCTGCTAGGATCGCCGCGGTCAGCTGAGTGGGCCTGCTCCGCGTCGCGACGGCGCCCCCATGGCCGATGACGCGCGCCGCAGCCGCGGCATGAATGACGAGAATCCCCCGACCGGGCTCGACCCCTACGCCGAGTACGACGAGTTCGACCTTCCCGCGTACGTTGGGCGGACCAGCTTCCAGAAGCTGCCGTACCTGACCGATCTCGAGGGCCTGCGCACTCGCCGCCCCGATGCCGCCATCATCGGCGCGCCCTTCGACGATGCCGTCAGCCATCGCCCCGGGGCCCGCTTCGGTCCCCGGGCGATCCGGACCGCCACCTACCACGCCGGCCACCCCAACTCGCTGCAGCTCGGCATCGAGCCGTTCGAGTGGATCGACGTGGTCGATGCGGGCGACGCCCCGGTGGTGCCGGCCAACCTCGAGCGAGGGCACGAGGTCATTCGACGCAAGGTGCTCGAGGTGGCGAGCACGGGAGCCATCCCGATCGTCCTCGGCGGAGACCACTCGATCACCTTTCCCTCCGCCTCGGCCGTGGCTGATGCGGTCGCTCCACGACGCTTGGGGATGGTCCATTTCGATGCGCACGCCGATGCGGCCAACAGCACCTGGGGCGTCCTGCGATCGCACGGCACGCCGATGCGTCGCCTGATCGAATCGGGCGCCATCGACGGTCGCAACTTCGTGCAAGTCGGGTTGCGCGGCTACTGGCCGCCGCCGGCAACGCTCGAATGGATGGCCGCCAACGGGCTGCGCAGCCACTTCATGACCGAGATCGAGGAGCGAGGCGTCGAAGCCGTCGTGGCCGACGCCATCGGCCAGGCACTCGATGGCCGTCGTATCCGACGCCATCGGCCAGGCGCTCGATGGTCCCGAGGTGATCTATCTCTCGGTCGACATCGACGTGATCGACCCGGGGATGGCCCCGGGCACGGGCACGCCCGAACCGGGCGGTCTGCTGACCCGCGAGCTGCTGCGCGCCATCCGCCAGGTGGTCACCGCGGTCGAGCTGGTGGGCATGGACGTCGTCGAGGTGGCGCCGGCATACGACGTCAGCGAAGTGACGGCGGCGGCCGCTCATCGCTGCGTGATGGAGGCGCTCAGCGCCCTCGCCGCCAAGCGGAGGGCGGCCGGGATCCCGGCCCGCCCGAGCGGGCGCTAACCAGCGAGGCTAACCGGCGACGGCGAACGTCGCCTCGTCGGCGAACTCTCCGTTCCGCTCGACCTTGATCGTGTAGCTGCCCGGCGAGAGGCCGCTGAACCGGAAGCGGGCGTAGCCGTTGCACGACGAGCAGATGTCGCCCAGGTCGATGCTCCCGTCCCTGACCGCGCTGGCATTCGAATCGAGGATCGTGACCGACAGCGTGTCGCCATCACCTCCCTGGTGAAAGCCGATCCAGACCCACACGGTGTCTCCGGTGACCGTCGCTCCGTCCGAGTCGCAGCCGTCGATGCTGGTGGGCTGCTCGGCGCATGGCTCGACATGCGCGGTGAACCCGTCGGGGAAGACGACCGGCTGCTCGGGGGTGGGAGCCACGCTCGGCGTCGGGACCACACTGCTGGTCGGGCTGGGCGCGCCGCTGGGACCCGTCGAGGCCGGCGCCTGGCTGACGAGCGGGGTGGGTGACGGCGTCGCCTGGGCGCCCGCGCCCAGGATTCCGGAGATGACCGCCCCGATTCCGATGGCCATCACCCCCAGTGCCACGAAGGCGACCACCGCCAGCGGGCCGACCAGTCCCGAGCGTCGCTCGCGCTCGTCGTCATACGCCGGTGCCCCGTATTGCTCGGCATACGGCTCAGCCGCGGGATAGTCCTGGTTGGCTCCTGGCCAGACGGGCTCTTCCTCGTCCCTCAGCGCGGCAACCGGCGGCACGGGAACCGGAGTCGGGGCGGGGCGTGGAGGCTCGGCAGCGGACGACGACGCGGGAGCTGGCGGTGCCGGAGTCGGCGCAGCGAAGGTCGGGACGGGCTCCGGGGGCGGCTCAACCGGTCGACTGTCGAAGCCAGGGGGCGTGTTGTCGACTCGAGGCTCCCCCTCCCCGCCCGCAGGTCCGGGCTGGCGCACGAGCTCATCCTCCGGCTCGGGACGAAACGGCTCAGCACGGAACGGCTGCTCGCCAGGCTCGCCGACCGGAACGCCACGGCGGAACGGCATGTCACCCGGGCGTCGGGCACGCCTCCGCTCGTCAAGCTCTTCGCGCCCAAGCCCGCGTGGCCGAGCCCGCGTTGCGGGGGGAATCGGCGCGCCGCACTGGGTGCAGAACGCCGTCGGGGGCGTGGCGCGATGACAGGTCGGGCACTGGATCTGGCCCGGCTTGGGGGTCGACATCAGGCGGGCATTGTGCACGCCGGTGCGTCCGGGCGCCACTGGGCTCGAGACGAGAGGGGCGAGCGCTGGATCGGCAGCTCGCTGCCTCAACTCGCTGCCCATAGAATGTCGGCCGCCACCGGACTGAGGGAGCTCCAATGACCGCCGGTCCGTTCCCGAACCGCCGCATCAGCGTCGTGGGGACCAGCGCGTCGGGCAAGTCGACCCTGGCACGCAGGCTCTCCGCGAGGCTCGGTCTTGCCTATTTCGAGCTCGACGCGCTCCATTGGGAGGCTGGCTGGACGGAGGCGCCCGATGAGCTGTTTCGTGAGCGGGTCAGCAAGGCGGTGGCCGGCGACTCCTGGGTCGTCGATGGCAACTACTCGGTGGCCCGCGACCTCGTCTGGAGCCGAGCGCAGGTCATCGTCTGGCTCGACCCTGCCCTGCCGGTCATCCTTCGCCAGTACGCCGGCCGCACCTGGCGCCGCGTGCGCACCCGTCAGGAGCTCTGGCCGGGCACGGGGAACCGTGAGCGGGCGTCCCAACTGCTGCGTCGCGACGGCCTGCTGTGGTGGATCCTGAGCACCCATCGAGATCGACGCCGTCGCTACACGGCACTCCTGGCCGCGCGGCCGGATCTTACGGTCGTCCGACTGCGGTCCATGTCCGCCGCGGACCGCTGGCTGCAAGGACTAATGGGCGACTAGGCTCCGGGGCGCTTCCACTCCGTGCCGTCGGTGAAACGCTCACGCTTCCAGATCGGCAGCCGCTGCTTGAGCTCCTCAATCACGTACCGGCTGGCGTCGTAGGCCGCCGAGCGGTGGGGGGAGGCGGTCACGATCGCCACCGCCACCTCACCCAGCGCCACCATCCCGGTACGGTGCACGACCGCCACCGAAGTCCCCGGCCAGCGCGCCTCGGCCTCCGCCGCGATCTGGGCCAGGATCGGTGACCTCTCTCCCATCGTCGGCCCGGTTCCGGGCGCGACCGACGAACGTGACCAGCGCGCCGTGACCCTCTCCCGCAACCGCGCGCTCGAGCCGCGCCACGTCGATCTCCGTGGCGGTGAGCCCGGTTGGACCTGAGCCTCCGCTGACCGGCGGCAGGAAGGCGATCTCATCACCCTCGGCAAGAGAGACCTCCCAATCGGCGTACTGGCTGTTCCGGGCCCCGCGCACGTATGGCCGATGCGGCGTCACGGCCGGAAACTGCTCCTGCAGCGCATCCCAGGCATCGGACAGGGTCGCCCCGTCGGCCAGCTCCAGCCTCACCCGGTCGGCTGCCAGCTCACGCAGGATGGCGAAGCAGCGAACGTTGACCTGCATCGACATCGGCCTCAGACAGGCACGCCGGTCAGGTAGGTGATGCTCGCCCCGGCAATCGAGCCGGCCGCCACGAACGCCAGCCCGATGTAGAGGAGCCCCGTGCTGGCCTGCAGCGAGGCGGCGCGGCTGGCGAGCATGGCGAGGACAGTGATCACGATCGGCAGTCCGATCCCCACCAGGACGCGAAGCCAGGTGAGCCAGCCGATCGGCCCCGCCAGGGGCCCCGAGCTGATCGCCAGGATGGCGATGGCGAAGGTCAAGACCTGCAAGAGCAGCACGATGAGGAGGAGCCACATCATGCGCAGCAGCGGCGCGGGGGAGAGGCGCGGGGTCACCAGGTACCAGTGCCCGAGCAGCATTGCGTCACTCACGGCCCCGAGCGCCAGCGCCGCAAGGATCAGCTGGGCGGTGAAGAGCGATGCGCTCAACGTGTCGCCGGCGGCCGCCAGGACGGTGAGGGCACTGACCCCGGCCAAGCCGGCCGCGATCGCCAACCCGCTGCGCGGCAGCCTGGCGAGGGAGGCGAGCAGGTACGCGGTGGCGAGCGCAGCAACCAGCCAGACCAGGAGGCGACGCGTATCGGCTGTCGCATCGCCGAAGGAACCGGACACCAGGTTCAGCTCGGAGAGCAGGAGGATCCCGGCGACGGCCACCAGCAGGAACGCCATGAAGAGCCGATACCCGCGCGTCGTGCCACCCAGCAGCTCGGTGAGCCCCACCACCAGTGCCGAGCCCGTCCCCAGGGTGGCCCAGAAGATCCAGTTCACGAAGGGAAGCGCCTCGATCGACAAGCGGGCAGCTCCCTAGCGGGCCAGGCTGCCGGTCAGCCCGATCTCGACCCAGCCATCGGCGCTGACCCGGACCGGAAACGTCTCGACCGGCTCTACCGCCGGCAGCACCACCGCCGCCCCGGTGCGGATGTCGAAGCAACCGCCGTGCCAGGCGCAGACGAGCACCTCGTCCCGCGGGTCGAAGCCGGCCTCGGAGAGCGGAAAATCCTTGTGGCTGCAGTTGTTCTGCACCGCGAAGAACTCGCCGGCGTGGCGCACCAGGACCACCGGCCGCCCGTCGAGCTCCACGGGAATCACGTAGCGCGGGGCAGGCTATGGGGCAGTTGCGGCGGCTTCAGCCAATGGGACGATCAGAGCGGGCGCGCGAAGGCGAGCAGGCGCGGCTCGGTCATGTCCTCGATCGACCAGCGCAGCCCCTCGCGCCCCAGCCCGGAGTCCTTCACCCCGCCGTACGGCATCGGATCGGTCCGCCAGGTCGGGATGTCGTTGACGATGATCCCGCCCACCTCGAGCTCGTCGTGGGCGAGCAGCGTGCGCTCCAGGTCGTTGGTGAAGACGCCGCACTGCAGCCCGAACTGGCTGTCATTGATCTGCGCGATCGCCTCGGCAAAGTCCGCGACCGGGAAGAGGTTGACGACCGGGGCGAAGACCTCCTCGCCGCAGACCCGCGCGTCCTTTGGCACGTCGACCAGCACGGTGGGCGGGTAGAAGAGCCCATCCGGCTCGCCGCCGGTGAGCGCCTTCGCTCCCTGGCCGAGCGCCTCGCCGACCCACTCACGGGTGCGGGCCACGGCCTTGGCGTCGACCATCGGCCCCACGTCGGTGGCAGGATCGAGCGGGCTGCCGAGCTTGAGCTGGCGCACCTTGTCGACGAAGCGGCGCTGGAAGTCATCGAAGACCGAGGCCACCACGTAGATGCGCTGCACGCTGATGCAGACCTGGCCGGAGTAGGCGAACGAGCCGAAGACCAGGCGCGCGACCGCCCAATCGAGGTCTGCGGTCTCGTCTACGATCGCGCCCGCGTTGCCGCCAAGCTCCAGGACCACTTTCTTCTTGCCGGCATCGGCCTTCATCTTCCAGCCGACCGATGGGCTGCCGGTGAAGCTGAGGAGCTTGAACCGATCGTCGGCAACCATCCGATCCCCGGTGGGTCGATCCATGGGCAGGATGCTGACCGCCCCCTTGGGCAGGTTTGTCTCGTCGAGGTAGCGGGCGATGCGCAGCATGATCAGCGGGTCCTTGCTGGGTGGCTTGAGCACGATGCTGCAGCCGGCGGCGATCGCCGGGGCGACCTTGTGCGCGGCCAGGTTGATCGGGAAGTTGAACGGGCTGATGCCGGCCACCGGCCCGATCGGGTAGCGCCGCACGATCCCGCTCCGTCCGCGGTTGGCGGCGGTCCAGTCGAGCGGCAGCCACTCACCGTTGATGCGCAGCGCCTCCTCGCCGGCGGTGCGGAAGGTGAGCGCCGCGTGAGCAGCTCGGCGAGCTCGTCGACATCGGCCTCGATCCGGCTGGCGACGTGGGCCAGCGCGTCCCGACGCTCGTAGCTGGCCAGGCGCCGCGTCTTGTCGAACGTCTCGACTGCCGCCACGGTGGCTCGCTCCAGCTCCTCGGGGCCCGCCTGCCAGGTGGTCGCCACCAGGTCGCCGGTGGCAGGGTCGTGCACCTCGAGCGGCGTGCCCGCACGCACGAATTCGCCGGCCAGGTAGATCGGGACGGTTTCTGAAGCGACCTCGGTGGTCATCGGGAGCATTCTACGAGGTCGGGCCGAAGCCCCAGTAAAGGTCGCCTCGGCGTCCCGAGCGACCCCTATGGCTGAGTTTTGATGACCAGGACCCCACCGGTGTTGAAGCGCACGCACAGCTGGGTCTTGCCGCCGTTGTCGCGCAGGAAGAGGCGGGCCTTGTTCAGGCCCGGAGCGGCAGGGGCCGTGATCTCCTGCATCTCGACGAACTTGGTGGTGTACACCTTGCCGGCGAAGTAGCCGGCGTAGCCGGACGTGGCGATGCCGTGCACTCCGTGCCCGCTGGTCGCCTCGCCGATCACGCCGCGCGCGCTGCTGTCCTGGGCGGCGTAGCCGTAGACCCCGGTCTTGGCCTTGGCAGCCGGCAGCGAGGCACTGCCGCTGATGCCCTGGACGCCGGTGCTGTTGTTCAATGACCGGCCCACGCTGGCGGCCAGCGAGGACGAGCTGTTGGAGCCGTAGACCCCATGGCTCGAGCTGCTGTAGCCGGAGACGCCGACGTCCGAGGCGCTGGAGCCGGAGACGCCGACGAACGAGCTGCTGGAGCCGACGACACCGTAGCTCGAGCTGCTGGAGCCGTAGACCCCATAGCCCGAGCTGCTGGAGCCGGAGACGCCGCGGCTCGAGTTGCTGGAGCCAGCGACCCCATAACCGCTTCCGCTCGCGCCGGCGAGCGCCGTCCCACCGCCGTGGCCGCCGGCGGACGAGCTCACGGCGGTCAAGACCGTGTTGTTGTTTGCCGAATCGGACAGATAGGTACCCGTTTGCACATCGAGGAAGGTGCTGCCGACAAGGATCGGGGAGTTGTCATCGCCGGCGGCCCGCACCTGGTTGACGCGAGCCATGGCCGAGGCTGCGAGTGCGCCCAGGCCCCCGAGGGCACCGGCCAGCACGGCGCGGCGCGAAGGTGACTTGGATGCCGGAGCGGCTGGCAGGGTGGCGGTCATCGAGGAGCTCCTTCGGTCTGTGCTAGGCATGCAGTGGGCGGGCAGCCAGCAATGAGGCTACGCTCGCTATGCGGCGATGACCAGACGGCAAGTGACCCAATAGGCCG
>VBJX01000154.1:1352-4100 GCA_005879775.1 Chloroflexota bacterium | reverse complement strand
CCCCCGCCTCGAATTTCCAGCCCCGGCCATCGACGCCGGAACGGTTCATCGGTGAGCTGCGGGCGACCCTCGATCCCTCATCGTTCGTCACCGACCGATTGCCGGAGATCGCCGTGCCGGCGCTCGTGCTCGCCGGCGGCCAGGATCAGGTCGTGCCCCCCGAGGCCACGCGCCTCGTGGCCGATCGGATCCCAGGCGCCCGATTCATCATCGACCGGGAGTGCGGCCACACGGTCCGCGGCAGCTTCGCCGGCTACGACGAGCTGGTGGAGTCCTTCCTGGGCGAGGGCGATCCCTAGCTGATCGGCTCGACGAAGCGACGCTCTTCGTGCTCGACCCATTGGGCGGGATCAGGGTCAAGCGCCGCGCGGGCCGGATCGGCGTAGTAGGCCTCGTTGCGCGTCTCCCATTCTCCGGGTGTCACATCCAGGCTCATCAGCCACATGAAGCGGTTCTCCTCACGAATGAGCCATGCTGCATCGATCCGGTAACCATGCTGCTGCCGGAGCGGCACGACGCCCGCGAGCCAGGCGGCGACAAACTCATCTACATGGTCCGCGGCGATCAGGTAGTCACGCAGCTCGGTCGTCATGTCAGGAGCCGCCGAAATGCTTCCTCGTCCAGGATCGGGACGCCAAGCTGCTCGGCCTTCTCCAGCTTGCTTCCCGCCTTGTCGCCGGCCACCAGGTAGTCGGTCTTGGCGCTGACCGATGAGGCGGGGTGGCCGCCCGCCACACGGATCGCCTCCTCAGCCTCGCTGCGGCTGAAGCCCGCCAGGATCCCGGTGACGACCAGCGTCTTGCCGGATAGCGGACCCTCCATCGTCTCAACCGCCGCACCCAGGGCCGGGGCCTCGGCGACCACGCCGGCGTCGATCAGGCGGTGGAGGGTGTCGCGCGTCTGCTCGGCCCGGAAGTAATCGGCGATGCCATCGGCCACGACGCGGCCGATGCCGAAGACCGCGGTCAGCGCCTCCGCCTCGGCGCTCCGCAGCCGATCGGCGACCCGGCGAGTCCAGGTGGTCTCGTCCTCCCCCTCTTCGCGTGGCACCTCCCGGGTCAGCCAGGCAGCCAGATCGAGCGCAGTCTGCCCGCCGACGTGACGGATGCCGAGCGCGTTCAAGATGCGCGCCAGGGGTCTCCGCCGCGAGCCAGCGATGGCGCCCATCAGGTTCTCGGCGCTCTTGCGCGCGAAGCGGTCGAGCCCCTCGAGGGTCTCGATCGAGAGCCGATACAGGTCGGCCGGCTCGGCCAGCAGCCCGCGCTCGATGAGCTGGTTGACGACCGCATAGCCTGCGCCCTCCACATCCATGCCGCCGCGGCCGGTGAAATGGAGCAGGCCGCCGATGCGCTGCGCAGGGCACCACGGGTTCGGGCAGCGCCAGACCACCTCGCCCTCTTCGCGCACCGCCGCCGTCCCGCAGGCTGGGCATGCCGCCGGCATCTCCCAGATGACCTCGCTGCCGTCGCGGGCGTCGAGGACCGCCGACACGACCTCGGGGATCACGTCGCCGGCGCGCTGGAGGACGATCGTGTCGCCAACCCGCAGGTCCCGACGCCGGATCTCCTCGATGTTGTGCAGGGTCGCGTTGCGCACCGTGGTGCCGCCCACCGAGACCGGGGTCACGTGGGCCACCGGGGTCAAGGCGCCCGTACGGCCCACGTAGACCTCGATCTCCTCCAGCTTGGTGGTGACCTGCTGCGCGGGAAACTTGTACGCGGTCGCCCAGCGTGGCGCCCGCGAGACGAAGCCGAGCTGCTGCTGCTGGGCGATGCTGTCGACCTTGACCACGATCCCATCGGTCTCGTAGTCCAGGTCCTTGCGGGCCTCCGCCCACTCGTCGACAAAGGAGATCACCTCGTCGATGCCGAGCACCCGGCGCGTGGCCGGGTTCACCGGGAACCCCAGCTCCCGCAGCAGGTCGAGCGACTCCGAGTGGCTCGCCAGGCCGGCCGCGCCGACCACCTGGTAGGTCCAGATCGAAAGGTTGCGGGCCGCGGTGGCGGCCGGGTCCTTCTGGCGCACTGATCCGGCGGCCGTGTTCCGGGCGTTGGCATACAGCGGCTTTCCCGCCTGCTCCAGCTGCTCGTTGAGGGCGGCGAAGGCACCGCGGGGCATGAACACCTCGCCCCGGACCTCGAGCCGCTCCCCGGGGGGATCGGCCCGCAGGCGGATCGGGATGGCGCGTACCGTCCGCAGGTTGGCGGTGACCTCCTCGCCGGTCGTGCCATCCCCCCGGGTGGCGCCGCGGACGAACCGGCGCCCCTCGTAGCGCAGGCTGATGGCCAGGCCGTCGATCTTCAGCTCGCAAACGTACTGCACCCCTGGGTCCACGTCTCCGATCCCCAGGCCGCGGCGGACGCGGGCATCGAACTCGCGCAGCTCATCGTGGCCGAACGCGTTGCCCAGCGAGAGCATCGGCACGTCGTGGCGCACCGGGGCGAAGGTCGTCGATGGCGGCGCACCGACGCGCTGGGTCGGCGACTCGGGGGTAACGAGCTCGGGGTGCGCGGCCTCGAGGTCGGTCAGCTCGCGGAGCATCCTGTCGTAGGCGGCGTCCTCGATGGTCGGGTCGTCGAGGACGTAGTAGCGGTAGCTCGCCTCGTCGAGGGTGGCACGGAGCTCGGCGGCCCGCTCCGCCGGCTCAGCCGTCGACATCGGGCTCGTCGGCACCAGTGAACCAGGCTCGCAGGTCATAGGTGTGCTCGCGGTAGTGATCGGCGCCGTCGTCGCGTATCACCTCCTCGA
>VBJX01000154.1:0-1216 GCA_005879775.1 Chloroflexota bacterium | reverse complement strand
AACTCGTCCAGCCGGTCCTGCTCGGCGTGGTGCAGCGCCTCGGTGGCGTGCCCCGCCCAGTAGCCGAGGTGCGCCACCACCTGGGCCGCCGACCATTCGCCCACCATGCCGGGGGCGGTGCGAAGTGCTGGCTCGACATCGGCCAGCGCCTCGCCGAACGCCGCACGCGCAGCCTCGAGGTCCGCGACCAGGGCGTCGAGCTCGGTGCTCATCGGCTCCCGGCTCAGGTCCGTTCGAGCCCGGCGTAGGCCGCGATCAGCTCCTTGACCCCCTGGCCGACGAAGGCCACCGTGACCCACTCGTCCCCCTTCTCCAGGCGGCTGGAGACCACGATCCCCTCCCCGAAGCGCCGATGCCGAACGTGGTCGCCGGCACGGAACGCGATCTCGGCGGTGGCCGCCGTGCCGCCTGAGGCCGATGCGAACGCTCCGCTCCCGACGTCGACGTCCGCTCCATTGGCGTAGCCTGCCCCGGCGACCCGCTGGCGGGCCGCCTCCAGCTCTCGCCCGATGGGCCGCATTGGCGTTGGCGAGAGGTCCGGCAGGCTGACGGGATGGAGGGTCTCCTGGACGCGCCGGCCCGGCGCGCGATATCCGCCCGGGAGCCACTCGTCGTCATCGGTCCCGCGCCGCTGCCAGCCGCCCTGCGCGCCCCAGCTGCGGCGGAACGGGGTGCTCTCCTCGCGCTCGGTGGCGAGCAGCTCCTCTGGCAGCTCCGCAAGGAAGCGCGAGGCCTCGCTGGCGGCGCCGACCCCCCACGTCGAGCGGTGATGGGCATGGATCAGGTAGAGCCGGTCCTTGGCGCGCGTCATGCCCACGTACGCCAGGCGTCGCTCCTCCTCGAGCTCGCGCTCGTCTTCCAGCGCGCGGCGGTGCGGGAGGAGCCCCTCCTCGAGCCCGACGATGAAGACGACCGGGAACTCGAGCCCCTTGGCGGCATGCAGCGTGATCAGGGTGACCCGATCAGGCCGATCCTCGAGCTCATCCTGGTCGCTGACCAGGGCAACCTCCTCGAGGGCGAGCTCGTCGAACTCGGCAGCGTGGTTGCGCAGCTCGAGCAGGTTCGTCCAGCGCTCCTCCCCCTGCTCGCTGCCATCCTGGATCTGGTCGCGCAGCCCGGTCCTCTCGTAGACGGCGTCGAAGAGGGCGGATGGGGCCTCCGCGGTGGCGACAGTCGCCAGGCCACGCACCAGGTCGGCGAAGCCGCCCAGGGCAGC
>VBJX01000151.1 GCA_005879775.1 Chloroflexota bacterium | reverse complement strand
CTGAAGCAGACCGGGAAGGGCAAGGGAGACGCGGTGCGCCTGGGCTTCGCGCAGGCGAAGGGCGACATCCTGCTGATCCTGGACTCCGACATGGGGGTGGCCCCGGAAGACGTGCCCAAGTTCGTGCAGGCCCTCGAGCGTGGCAAGGGTGAGCTGGTGAACGGGTCGCGCCTGGTCTACCCGATGGAGGGCCGGGCCATGCGGTTCCTGAACCTGCTCGCCAACAAGTCGTTCGCCTGGCTCTTTTCGTGGCTGCTGGGCCAGCAGGTACGGGACACCCTCTGCGGGACCAAGGCCCTCTACCGCGAGGACTACGAGACCATCGCCGCCAACCGGTCGTTCTTCGGCGACTTCGACCCTTTCGGGGACTTCGACCTGCTGTTCGGGGCCGCCCGCCTGAACCTCCGGATCGTGGACCTGGCCGTGCGGTATCACGAGCGCCAGTACGGCGAGACCAACATCTCGCGCTTCCGGCACGGCTGGCTCCTGCTCCGCATGAGCCTCTTCGCGGCCCGCAAGCTGAAGTTCATCTGAGCGGACGGGGCCACCCTTGACCTCGCTCACTCCGGTGGCCCCTCGGCCGACCGACCCGCCCGCCTGGCTCGCTCCCCTCGTGCTCGCCCTCCTGGTGGCCCTGCTCTTCGCCGGCGTGCTGTTCCGCGGACAGGCGTTCTTCGAGCGCGACATCCACCAGATGGTCCTCGGGCAGCACGACACCCTCGGGCGGTGCCTCCAACTGGGCTCGTGGCCGACCTGGGACCCCTACCTCGGGTTCGGCCAGCCCTTCCTCGCGAACCCGGGCACCCAGGTCCTCTACCCGTTCACCTGGCTCACCCTCGGCCTGTCCGCGGTACCCGCCTACACCGCGTACGTGGTGGTCCACGTCTTCCTGGCCGGCCTGGGGGTCTACGTGCTCGCCCGCCGCTGGCGGCTCTCCCCGTCCGCCGGGCTCACGGCCGCCGCTCTCTGGACGCTGTCCGGGCCGCTCGTCGCGCTGGTCAGCCTGTGGCAGCACCTGGCGGGCGCGGCCTGGATGCCGTGGGTGATCTTGTCGGCCGACCGGGCCCTCGCCGAGCCGTCGGCCGGCCGTCTTTGGGTGTGGGCGGCCGTCGCCGCCGGCCAGATGCTGACCGGCTCCGTCGATCTCACGGGAATGACCTGGCTGGTCCTGGGAGTCCTTGCTCTGCGGTTCGCCGGACGCCCCGCCCTCGGAGCCGACAACCGGCGACGGGTCGGGATGCTCCTCGCGGCCCTGCTCGTCGCGGCCGGCCTGGCCGCCGCCCTGTGGCTGCCCGCCCTCGGGCTGCTGCGTGCGTCGAGCCGGGCCGATCTGTCCGACCGCGTCCGCACCTACTGGTCGCTCCATCCCCTGAACCTCGCGCAGTCTTTCCTCCCGGTCTTCACCCACGGCCTGCCTCTTCTCCAGGAGCACCGCGACCAGCTCTTCGAGGGACGCGAGCCCTACCTCGGCTCGATATACCTCGGCCTCGCTTCCCTCCCCCTGGCCGTCGCGGCTTTCTCCGCGCGGCCGCGGCGGCGCGCGCTCGCCGTCGCGGGCCTTGGCCTGCTGGCGGTGGTGGTGGCGCTCGGACGGTACGCGGTGCTCTACGACTGGCTGGTGGGCCTGATCCCTCCGCTGCGGATCCTGCGCTACCCGGTGAAGGCACTGGTGGCGGCCTCCTTCTTCTGGGCGATGCTCGCCGGCCACGGGGTCGACGCCCTGCGCGAGGGCCCGCTCCGGAGGTTCCGGCCGGTGGCGGTGGTCTCCGGCCTCGCCGCCCTCGTCGCGGCCGGGCTCGGCATCCTGCTGACGGCCCGCGCAGACACCATCGGGCGCCTCGCGCTGCGCGTCGAGCCGGACGGGCCTTCCCCGGGGGACGTCCTGGCTCCGGTGGTGGCCAAGCTCCTGTCTGCGGGCCTGTTCGTGGCGGCGGCGGCCGCCGTCGCCTTCCTGGCCGATCGAGGCCGGCTGGTCCGCGCCGCCCCTCCCCTGCTCGCCTCGATCGCCGCCGCCGACCTGCTCTTCGCCCACCGCGACCTGAACCCGACCCTGCCGCGCGCGCGCCTCGAGGCGCGGCCTCCGGTCCTGTCGGTCCTCACGCCCTTGCCCCCGACGCGGCTCTATACGTTCGATTACATGTCGCGGGTCCTGGGCAAGGTCTACGCCCGGCCGGCCGACGAGGACGCCTCTCGCCCGGCTCCCGGGGGCGACCTGCCTCCGCTGGCCCTCCAGGCGGTGGCGCTCCAGGCCTACCCGTCACCGTGGATCGCCCCGCGGTGGGGGCTCCAGGGCAGCTTCATCCCCGATGCGCTCGGCCTCCAGACGAAGCAGGCCCGATCCCTGACCACGGTCCTGGCCGCCTCCGAGGAGACCCCGGCCTTCCTGCGCCTCCTCCGGTTGGCGGGGGTGACCCACGTGCTGGCCCTCCACGAGGCCGGGCTCGAGAGCCTGACGCCGGTCGCCCAGTTCCCGGGCTTCTTCCTCCGCCCGATCCGCGTGTTCCGGGTCCCGGAGCCGTTGCCCCGGACCTACGTCGTGGGACAGTCGCGCGTCGTGGATGGCGCGCGATCCTACGCCACCCTGCTCGACTCCGGCTTCGACGCGGCCCGCGAGATCCTGCTCCCGGGCGGCCCCGTGCTGGCCGCCGACCCGGCGTTCCGCGGCCAGAGCGAGCTCGAGGACTATCGGCCCGATCGGATCGTGATCCGCGCCCAGCTCAGCCATGACGGCTACGTGGTCCTCCTCGACGGATACGATCCGGGCTGGCGCGCCCGCGTGGACGGGCGCGACGCGCCCGTCCTGCGCGCCAACACGAGCTTCCGCGCGGTCCCCGCCCCGCCGGGAGCCCATCGCGTCGAGTTGCGGTACGACCCGCCCGCGGTCACGATCGGGCTCGCCCTCTCGGCGGTCACCGCCCTCCTGGTCGCGCTCGCGACGCTCCGGCAGCGCGGTCACCGCCCATGAGCCTGGCCCTCCTCGAGGAGCACCGCGCGGTCTGGGCAAGAAAGCCCGTCCTCGCGGACGTCTACGGGGTCTGGTTCGACGCCCTGCTCGACGCCCTCCCGACGGAGAGCGCGGTCCTCGAGGTCGGCGCGGGGCCGGGCTTCCTGAAGGAGCGCGCGCGAGGGCGCGCGCTTCGCGGACCCGTCTTTTCCGCCCTTCCGCGGCGCCTGCCTGGGCGCCGTGATCGGGGTCGACGTGCTGCACCACCTCGCGCGGCCCGCCGCGTTCTTCACCGAGGTCGCCCGCGTCCTCCGCACCCGGGGGACCCTCGCGGTGGTGGAGCCCTGGGTGACCCCGCTCTCGTTCCCGATCTACCGCTGGCTGCACCAGGAGGGGTGCCGGCTGGCCCTCGACCCTTGGGATCCCTTCGGGGCGGGGGAGGCCAAGGACGCCTTCGAAGGCGACGCGGCGGTGGTCTTCAAGATGGTGCGGGAGACCGAGGCCGCGCGGTGGCGCGACCTCGGTTTCGAACCGCCGCGGGTGCGTGTCCTGAACGCCTTCGCCTACCTGCTCAGCCTCGGGTTCAAGCGCGGCTCTCTCCTGCCGCGGCCCGCCCTTCCCTGGCTGCAGAGCCTCGACCGGCGGCTCGCGCCCCTGGCGCCCTGGGTGGGCCTGCGCGCGCTCGTGGAGTGGGAACGACGCGGCTAGAGGGGTCGCTCAGCGGCGAAAGAGCTCGCCCAGCCGGATCGGGTCCACGATCCCGAGCTGGAGGTCCTCGACCTTGCCGCCGGGGGCGATCCGCACGGTGAGGGGCGCGCGGTTGACCTTGAGGGACTGGAGCCACGCGCGCCCGGGGGCGCGGACCACCGGGAAGGAGATCGCCGTGGTGGCGAAGAAGCCGGGAGGCTCCTGGTCCATGAGCACCCCGACGACCTGGAGCCCGGCGGGCCGCCGCTCGTAGGCGCGGTTCCATTCCGGGATCATCTTGTGGCAGGTGGGGCAGCCGCTCAGGAAGAACAAGAGGACGCTCGAGGACCCCTTGGGGAAGCCGACTTTGAGGGCATGGCCGTCGACGGCGGCGGTCGTCTCGAACTCGGGAATCAGGTCGCCCACCGAGGGGGCCTGACCGGGGGCGGGAGTCGGAGCCGGAGCCTGCGCCGGCGCCCCGACTCCTGCGCCCAGGACCAGCGACACGCCGACCAAGATTCGCAGGGCACCACGCTTCATCGGACCTCCTTCTCGACCCCCCACCCGATCGTTCATCGACCCCCCCTCCTGACCTCCCCCACGTAGGGGGGAGGGAACGCTGGTGCCTGTCCGGCTCCGCTATTCATCGACCCCCCCCTATCCCTCCGGCATCCAGAGGGTCGAGCGGTGAGAGACGGTCACCCGTCCCGTGTCCGCATCCAGCACGAAGGGGACGCCCGTCGAGTCCACGATCGGGTCGCGGGCGAGCCCCGAGGCATGAAGCTCAGCGAGGCTGGCCGGCCGCCGCCCCTGACGCCGCTCGAACGAACCCACGGCCTCGGAGAGGCGGTCCGCCTGGTCGAGGGCGTCGAAGGCCCCGAGCCGGGCGAGGGCGTTCGCCTTCAAGATGCCTTCCTCGGCCTGCTCGTACATCTGCCGCCACATGCGGCGCGACTTCTCGCGGTCGCCCCCCTTGGCCAGGAGGTCCGCGGCCATCGCCTTCAGCCAGAAGGCCGCTCCCGGGATCCTGGAGGCGTCCATGAGGACCTCCGAGGCCTTCTCCGCATCCTTGAGAAAGAGGTAGTAGAAGAAGCCCAGGTCCTGGCGCAGCCGCCAGGAGTCGGGGAGCTCCCGGGCACCCCGCTCCAGGATGGCGATCCCCTCCTGGGGCCGGCCCGCGCCCATGGGGGCCGGCTCCGAGAGGAAGATGGCGCCGTAGCGATACGCGATCTCGAGGCGCGGGTCCAGGGTGGTCGCGATTTCGATCAGCGGGTAGAGGAGGGCAAAGTTCTTGTCTTGGGAGAAGCTCCGCTGCCCGCCGAAGTACTGCACGGTGCGCAGCCAGTAGATATCGGCCGCGACGGCCTCGAAGCCGGGGGCCATCCTCTTCACGTGCTTGCCCGAGCACAGGTAGAGGGCTTCTTCCTGCGGACGGAACTCGCCCAGCGTGGAATCGATCCGCGTCTGGAGCCAGGGGATGGCCGGCCCCAGCACGAGCAGGAGGGCGGCCGCCCCCAAGTAGGGGGAGGGAACCGCTGCTTCCCGTTCGGCCCCGCTCTTCATTGGAAGTCCCGCGAGCGGAAGGAGAGGAGGCCGATGCCGAGGGCCAGGGCGACGTACGCCAGGGCGTAAAGGGTGACCCAGCCGAGGACGGCGGGAGAGACCGGGTCCCCGTAGGCCACCCGGTCCTTGAAGTCGAAGTTCCGGAAGTTCGGCAACGCAAAATAGAGGACCTGGGTCAGCCACCCGGGGGCTCCGGGAGCCACCTCGCGCATGTTCTTGATCACGTCGGAGTAGCGGCCAGCGACCACCACCCCGACCGTGAACACCGAGGCGAGCGCGGACGACGTGACGCTCGAGAACAGCATGGCGAGGGCGACCACCAGCACGAGGCCCAGGTAGATCGGATAGACCGCGTTCAGGAGGTGCGGCTCCGCCGGCCGCCCGGTGGCCAGGAGCGTAACGTAGAGGCCCATGGTCATGAAGGCCACGTTGACGAACAGGGTGAAGGAGAGGCCCAGGAACTTCCCCAGGAAGAACTCCCCCCGGCCGAGCGGCTTCGCGAGCAGGGGATAGAGCGA
>VBJX01000019.1 GCA_005879775.1 Chloroflexota bacterium | reverse complement strand
GCCAGTGGAGGTACGTCATCGTGCGCGAAGACGGCGACCATCAGCCCGCTCCGGAGATCATCGCGCGGGACTATCTGCCGAACCTGCGCCTCGTGCGCGACTATTTCGACGGCACCGGCAGGCTGGCGGCTCGACTGTACCGAGCTGACTAAGTCGTTGCAGAGACTGCTGTGTTGCCGGCGGTGCATCCCCCGCGGCGGCAACGTTCGGCCCCTCTAACTACTACCCCCCAGATAACCTTGACACGCCACCTCCCACGGCCCTAGACTCCCGCGGCGGCCTCGCACGACCTCTTGGCGTAGGGTGCCGCCCGGCGACCAAATCAACCCCGAGGGACGACTGCACGGCAATGAACCTCTCGTACCGCGCCCACGTCGAGCGCCGCATGACGCCACTCAGTGGCGCCGTTGGCGGGAGATCTGCGCCCACCTCGAGCTGATGCACCGGCGGCAGGGCCGCCAGGCAGGAAGCCAACCGTGGGCCAGATCGGGTCCACGGTTTTTTGATGCTCGTGGCGAGCGAGCACAGGAACCGCGGATCCAGCAGGACCCGCGGTTTTCGTTGTCACAACCGAGCGTCAGATGAGCGAGCGACCGATGCCCGACCATCCAGAGGAACCCAAGATGACCACCGTCATGGACCAACCAAAGACCGGCCTGCCCGTCACCCCGCCGGGGGAGACAGCGCCCTCGCGCACCCGCCGCGTCGTGGTCGACGACGGCCACCCCGCGCTGCTGGTCGAGCATGTCAGCAAACGGTTCATGGTCGGGCGCAAGCGCAAGCCGGTGGTCGCCATCAACGACGTCACGATGCGCATCCCGCGCGGCGAGATCTACGGGGTGCTGGGCGCCAACGGCAGCGGCAAGTCGACCCTGATCCGGCTGGTGAGCACGCTGCTCACCCTGGACTCGGGGCGGGTCGAGGTGTTCGGCCACGACATCGCCCGCGAGGAGATGGCGGTCAAGCGCCTGATCAACCGGGTGAGCGTCGATGCGGCGTTCTTCAAGAAGCTGAGCCCGCACGAGAACCTGACCTATGCGGCGCGCCTGTACGGGATGGACGCCAGGCAGGCGAAGCGGGAGGCGATCCGCATCCTGGCCCGTCTGGGGATCGGCGACAAGCGGCTCGGACGGCCACTGGAGCAGATGAGCCGCGGGATGCAGCAGAAGGTGGCGATCGCCCGTGCCCTGCTTACCGCACCGACCCTGCTGCTGATGGACGAGCCGACGACCGGGCTGGACCCGCGCTCGAAGCTGGACGTGCAGACCTTTATCGAGGAGCTGCGGGACACGCACGACGCCACGATCGTGCTGACCACCCATGACCTCGACGAGGCCGATCGGCTCTGCGATCGGATCGCGATCATCAACGATGGACGGATCGTGGCCGAGGGCACGCCCGAGGCGCTCAAGGCGAGGGTCGCCGAGGAGTATGGGCAGTCTCCGACCCTGGAGAGCGTGTTCATGACCTTCACCGGTCGCTCGCTCGACGACGACCTGAACGAAGACAAAGAGAACGAGGACGAGTGAAGCGATGACACTCATGGCCCGCGAGCTGAGGGCGAGCTACGCCTTCGTCGAGCGCAACTTCAACCTGTCGAAGCGCTACTGGGGCTGGGAGATCGCCTGGCTGGTCTACTCGGTGGCCGGTGCGCTGGCCGTGTCCCTCATCGGGAAGGACCAGCACAACGAGAAGCTGCTGGTCGTCCTGGTGATCGGCACCATCTTCTGGAACTACCTCTCGCTCGTCTTCGAGTTCATCGCCGAGACGGTGCAGTGGGAGCGCTGGGAGGGGACCCTGGAGTACACGATGATGGCCCCGGTGCGCCGCTACAGCCAGCTGCTCGGCTCGGCGTTCTACGCCATCGCCTACGGCCTGGTGCACACCACCTTCATCCTGGCCATCCTGTGGCTCTTCTTCCAGCTGGACCTGTCGCGCGCCAACTTCGGGACGGCGATCGTGTTCATGCTGCTCGGCTCGTTCAGCTTCGTGGGCCTGGGCATGGCAACGGCCGTCCTGCCGCTCATGTATGTCGAGCGCGGCGCGCAGATGGCGTTCGTGCTGCAGTCGGTGCTGCTGCTGATCAGCGGCGTCTACTACAGCATCGATGTGCTGCCCGGCTGGATGCAGGTGCTCTCTCACATCTCGCCGGCGACCTACGTCCTGGACGGTGTCCGCAAGGGCCTGATCGACGGATCTGGCGTCGGGCCGCTCGTGGGCGACGTCTGGCCGCTGGCCCTGATGGGCGTGGTGCTGATCCCGACCGGCATCTGGATCTTCGGCATCGCCGAGCGCTACGCCAAGCGCACCGGCAAGCTGAAGCGAGTCGGATAGGCCGATGACCACGCAAGCACCTGCTGACCGTCGCGTTCCGGAAGGCCTCGTCCTGCGCCCGTACGCCGGACCGGCGGACATCATCGAGATGGTCCGCATCTTCAACGCGAGCAACGAGCGAATCGGCATCGACGAGCGCATCTCGGTGGAGGTTCTGACCAATGGGCTGGCCCACCCGTCGGATCGGTTCGATCCGGCGCTCGACGTGGTCGTCGCGCAGGTGGCCGAGAAGGTCGTCGCTTACGGATGGACCGCGTGGATCGACACGACCGATGGGCTCCGTGAGCATCGGACGCGCGGTCAGGTGGACCCCGATTGGGAGCGCCGAGGGATCGGCTCCGCGATCCTGGCGCACAACGAGGCGCGGGCACGGATGGTGGCGACTGGGCACGCCACCGATCGGCCCCGCGTCTACGGAACTCGCCAACGGCTATGAGCCGGTCCGCTACTTCTTCGACATGGTCCGCCCCACGCTCGACGAGATCGTGGTCCCGCCCATGCCAGAGGGAATCGAGGTGCGTCCGGCTGACGATCCGTCGCTCTACCGCCAGCTCTTCGACGCCGATGCCGATGCGTTCGTCGACCATTGGGGCGGATTCACCGCCGACGACGCGGCATTTGCCGAGTGGACCCAGGACCCGGACTTCGACCCCTCCCTGTTCGTGGTGGGCTGGGATGGGGACCACGTGGCGGGGGCGGTCTTCAACAAGATCGAGGCACGTGAGAACGAGGAACTGAACCGCAAGCGCGGACTGCTGGACAGCGTCTTCGTGCGACGCCCCTGGCGGCGCCGCGGACTGGCGGCCGCCCTCGTGGCCCGCAGCCTGGTGCAGTTGCGCGAGCGTGGGATGACCAGCGCCTGGCTGGGAGTCGACGCCGACAACCCGACCAGCGCCCTGGGCGTTTACGAGCGTGCCGGCTTCGCGGTCGACAGACGTTCGACCGCCTACCGCAAGCCGATGGACCTGGAGCCGAAGCCATGACCGCCGCCGCCGATTCCGAGCTCGAACTCCTTGCGGCCGAGCTTCCGATTGCGGGGCTTACGTTCCGGCGCCTGCACCTGCCTGACGACGCGGGTCGCCTCGCGGAGCTCTACAACGCGGCGGCGATTGCGGACAACTCCGGGGAAAGCGGCAACGCCGCGGACTGGGAGCATTGGCTCGCCCACCCGAGCGGGATGGACCCGATGACCGATGCGCTGGTCGTGGAGCTCGCCGGGGAGATCGTCGCCTATGCGCAGGCGCGGGTAGATCGCGACAATGACGGCGGCCGGAACTACCTCACAGGTGGCGAGGTCGCGGTGGAGCATCGCGGACACGGGATCGGTCGCGCACTGTTGCATCACAACGAGCGGCATCTGCGCGTGTTGGCCGCTACGCATCCAGCCGGCCTCGAAAAGCGGCTCGAGAGCTGGAGCTACGACTCCCAGGTGCGTTGCAACCGATTGCTCGAATCGGAGGGGTACGAGACGGTCCGGTACTTCTTCGAGATGCTGCGTGAAACCCTTGATGAGATCCCGGATCTGCCGTTGCCATCCGGGCTCGAGATCCGGCCATTGCGGCCGGACCAATACCGCCAGGTCTTTGACGCCGACGTGGAGGCCTTCCGCGACCACTGGGGCGGCATGGACGAAACCGATGACGCCTTCAATCGGCATTTCTCCGGCCCCAACTTCCGCGCCGAGCTCGTCCGCGTCGCCTGGGATGGCGACGAGGTCGCCGGCGTTGTGAACAATCAGGTCATGACCGGCTACAACGAGAAGACCGGTGCTCGTCGAGCGATCCTCAATGGGGTCAGCGTCCGGCGCCCGTGGCGGCGGCGTGGGCTTGCCCGCGCGCTCGTGGCCGACAGCCTGCGGGGACTGCGCGACGCCGGTTTCACGAGCGCCGCCCTGGGAGTCGACGCCGACAATCCCACTGGCGCACTGGGAGTCTACGAGGCGACCGGCTTCGTCGTGGAACGCTCGGGACGGACCTACCGCAAGCCGCTCTAGCGGCGCGCCTTGCCGCGCAGCACTTCGCGATACAGCTCCACGACCCGCTCCGTGACGCTGTCCCAGGAGTACTCCGGCGCCTTGGCACGTCCCGCCTCACCCATCCGCAGTCGCTTCTCGGGGTCATGCGACAGGGTGTAGAGCGCCGCCGCCAGGGCCCGATGGTTGCGTGGCTCGACCAGCAGCCCCTGCACGCCGCGCTGGACGACATTCTTGTAGCCGTGGATGTCGGAGGCGACGATCGGCACGCCGGCGGCCATCGCCTCCAGCAGGACGATCCCGAAGCTCTCCTGGCCGGTGGCGGGGGCGCAGAAGATGTCGGCTGAGGCGAAGTAGCGCGCCTTGGCCTCGTCGCTGACGCGCCCCAGGAACTCGACGTCGCGGATCTGGCGCAGGCCAACGTAGCGGCGGTACTCGCGCAGCTTGGGCCCTGAGCCGACCACCAGCAGCCGGGCGTCGATGTGCCGCTTGCGCAGGCGGTTGTAGGCCTTCAGCAGGTGGATCAGGCCCTTGCGCTCCTCGAGGCGCCCGACGAAGAGGATGTTGATCGTGCCGTCGCGCAGCTCCTCGTACGGCTGGGCGTCTGCATATCGGGCAAGGTCGACCCCGTTGGGAATGATCTGGTAGTCCCCGGGAAAGTAGCGGCTGATGAAGTGGCGCGCCGCGCCACTCACGGCTATCCGTGCGTCGAGCTTCGCGGCGAGCTGGCCCGCGAACCACTTTCCGACCCAGTAGGAGGGCGAGAACCCCCCGAAGGCATGGAAGGTGGCGATGTTGACCGTCTCGGACTGGTCGAGCACGGTGGGCGAGAGGAAAGGGACGAATGGCTCGTGGAAATGGAGGATGTCGAAGCCCTGCTCGGCCACCAGCTCGCGCGCCTGCTGCTTGAATCGCCAGCCGAGGGTCACGCGCCCCATGCTCCCGTTGGCCGGGAAGGCGAACCCGGTGCCCAGGCGGATGACGTGCCCCTCGTCGACCCGCTCCTTGCCGTACTTGCTGGTGATGATCCACACGTCGTGGCCCATCTCGCGCAGGGCGTCGTAGGAATGGCGCACGTGCTCGTTGACCCCACCCGGATGGGGGTAGCCGTACGGGCTGACGATGCCGATCTTGAGGGGCTGCGCCGCTCGATCCGGCCGTGGGGCGGGGGCCGGCGGGGAGGAGGCGCTGGTCATCGTCGCGTCGCTCATCGCCACTCTCCTGTGGGACGGAGAGTATGCCGGACATGCCTGGCCTTGGCGATCAGCTGCCGGCCGTAGATGCTCACGTTGTGCCAGTGCGACCAGTAGTGGCCGGCTGGCTCCGTGGTCCGCGCTTCGATTGCCGCGCGATACTCCTCGGCGCTGACGCCCGGAAACCAGGTCCAGCCGCTGCCGATCCCTTCCAGCGCGTGAGCGTCGGAGTTGCCGAGCGCGGCCAGTTCGAGCAGTTCGCTGTTGAGCCGGCTGCGGTGATGGCGCCGCAGGCGGCCCGCGGCGCTCGGGTTGAGCAGCTCGATGGCGTCCAGGTGGTGCGCCGGGTCGGTGTCCTGCTGGACGCGCAGGAGGCTGCGGCGCCCGATGCTGGGGGTGAGCGGCGCCATCGGGTGGGCGGCCACCGCGATCCCACCCTGGTCATGGATCCGCTCGATCGTCTCCTCGAGGGGACGCAGGGGAGGGATCCGCTCGCTCAGGAAGAGGCCCAGCAGGTGGCCCCGGCGGGTGGTGATCTCCTCCCCGACGACCACCTCGAAGTGAAAGCCGCCGGCGTCGATGAGCTCTCGCGCTCGCAGCGCGCCGTCGATCCGTTCGTGATCGGTGATGGCGATGAGGTCCAGCTGCGTGTGCTGCTCGACGTGGTCCAGGATCGCCTGCACCTCGGCGGTGCCATCGGAGTAGAGGGTGTGCAGGTGCATGTCGGCCATGCCGCGTTCGCCACCCGCCCGCGGGGTCTGCTTCTCCTCCGCGGACCGGCCGCTCATCGGCCCCTCGCCTTCTGTTGATCGGTCCAGAGCGGCTGAAAGATCGCCCACCACTGCTCGGGGGCCTTGGCGATGGCCTCCTCGAAGCGCCTCGCCACGGCCACGGTGAGAGAGGCGGCATCGGTGTCGCGGTCGCCTGTGAGCGGCACCTCGATATCCCAGCCCCAGGCCACGAAGCGCTCGGGTCCCAGCCGCAGGCAGGCGCCGGCGACCAGCGGTCGTCCGCTGGCCAGGGAGAGGAGCGCCGGCCCGGTGGGAAGGGTGGTGGGGTGACCGAAGAGGGTCACCGGAATGCCGCCTCGTCCCAGGTCGCGATCGGCGACGAGGCCAACCACCTTTCCGTCGCGCAGGGCCTGCAGCATCGGGCGGCGAGCTCGCGAGAGCGGGACCAGCTCGACTCCGCGCCCGGATGCACGCCGTGCGCGCAGGAAGTCGAATAGCTCGCGGGGCTTGATCTCCTCCACGGGCGCCACGGCCCGCAGGCCGTGCGCCGCCATGAACGAGCCGTACGGCTCGAAGTTGCCGATGTGCGGCAGGCTGACGACCGCACCGGCGCGCAGCACCGCCTCCCAATGCTCCCAGTCGTCGATGCGCACCATGCGCCCGATCTCCTCGATGGAACGGTGCGGGATGCGCAGGATCTCCAGGTAGTAGCGGGCGTGCTCCCGGAAGGCTCGACGGACGAGCCGATCCAGCGCCGCTCCATCGACCGGCCCCCCGGTGGCTGCGCCGACGCGCGCCAGGTTCTGGGCGACCAGCCGCCGGCGGTCAGGTGCGAATCGGTACCAGGCGCGTCCCCCGAGATCGGCGAGCCAGTAGGCGAGGCCGCGGGGCAGGCTGCTGGCCACGAGATCGGCGCCGTTCAGCCCGGCGCGCAGGAGCAGCCCTCGCACGCCGCCTATCGCTTCGTCCAGTCCTCGCCGCGACGCGCCGCCTCGAGCGCGACCCGGGCGCGCTGGCGCGCCTCATCGGTCTGCGGCCAGATCGGGCGGAACATGTACCACTGCCCCGGGTCGGCAGCGATGACGCTGCCCAGGCCGTCGGCCAGCTCCTGGGTGGCGCGGTAGATCTCTGCCGGACCGTCGTTGGCAGCCCAGATCAGCGGCAGCCCGCGTGCCCGGAAGCGGTCGTTCGGCAGCCGGCTGCAGGCGACCGGCAGGATCGGTGCCCCGGAGCGTGCGGAGAGGGCCGCGGGACCCGCGGGAAAGGTGGTCGGCTCGCCCAGGAACTCAACCGGGACGTCCCCCTCCCGGTAGCCGCCGTCGCAGAAGAGGACCAGGTTCTCTCCGCTCTTGAGCACCTTGAACAGGCCGCGCAGGCTGCGCCAGCCAATGAGGTTCATCCCGTGACGGGCGCGGATGGCACGCAGGTGCTCGTAGAGACGGCCGTAGCTCGTGTCATCGGCCACCACGTGGATCTTCTCGCCGCGGAGATGGAGCGCAGGAGCGATGAGGTCCATTCCGCCGACGTGAACGGTGCACAGGAGCACCCCGCGGGCGGCCTGCTGGGCCTCGCCCAGCAGCTCGAAGTTGTCAATCGTCACCAGCGAATCGATCTGCTCCGTGGTCAGCGACGAGAGGCGCATGACGTCGACGAGGTACTTGGCGTAGTTGCGGAACGCCCGACGGGCGGCGCGCCGCACCCGCGGGTGGTCGGGGTCGAGGCCGAGGGGCCGGGACAGGTTCTCGCGCACGATCTGCCGCTTCTCGGGAGTGAGGTCATTGACCACGTTGCCGGCGGCGGTGGCGAGCGGCAGCACCACGGAACGCGGCAGCGCGTTGATCACCCGCTCTCCGGCCAGGTAGCCCCAGTAGGTGGCCAGCTCACGGCGCCGCTCGGCGGCCGCGGTGGTTCCCCTCGGCTCCGCCGCGGGCTCTGCGATCGTGGCACCCGACGTCTGGGCGCGCACTGGGGCGGGCACCGGCTCAGTCGACGCCGGCGGCTGCCTTTGACTTGCCACGCGCCATCTTACGCAGCGTGGCCCTGGGCGGGGTCTCGGTGCCGACCAGCGTCTCGTTGTCGTCGCCGCGGATGAAGGCCTCGACCCGCTCGTGCGCCACGTCGTCGTGGATCTGACGCGGGGGGCTCTTCATGAAGTAGGCCGAGGGAGCGACCAGCGTGCCGACCAGGCCGCGATCGAGGCCCAGCTTCAGGCAGCGGATCGCGTCGGTGATGACCCCGGCGCTGTTGGGCGAGTCCCACACTTCGAGCTTGAGCTCCAGGTTGAGCGGAACGTCACCGTAGGTGGTCCCCTCCATGCGGATGTGGCACCACTTGCGGTCCTTGAGCCACGGCACGTAGTCGGACGGGCCGACGTGCACGTTCTCGTCGTCGATCTCGTAATCGAGCATCGAGGTCATGGCGTTCGTCTTGCTGATCTTCTTAGACTCCAGCCGCTCGCGCTCGAGCATGTTCAGGAAGTCGGTGTTGCCCCCGAAGTTCAGCTGGTAGGTGCGGTCGATCCGCACCCCGCGGTCCATGAAGAGCCTGGTCAGGACCCGATGGGTGATGGTGGCCCCCACCTGGCTCTTGATGTCATCGCCGATGATCGGCAGGCCGCGCTCGGCGAAGCGCCGCTGCCAGTACGGCTCGCGACCGATGAAGACCGGGATGGCATTGATGAACCCAACCCCCGCCTGCAGGGCCTGCTCCACGTACCACTTGGTCGCCTCCTCGCTCCCGACCGGGAGATACGAGACGACCACATCGACCTCGCGCTCCTTGAGGATGCCGACCACGTCGGCGGTCGGTCCGGGAGCCTTCTCGATCACCTGGCTCAGGTACTTGCCGAGCCCGTCGTGGGTCATGCCGCGATCGACGGTCACGCCCAGGTTGGGGACCTGCTGGAACGTGAAGGTGTTGTTCTGCCCGGCGTAGATCGCCTCGGACAGATCGGTCCCGACCTTGGTCTTGTCGACGTCGAAGGCCGCCACGAACTCGATGTCGCGGATGTGGTAGCCGCCCAGGTTGACGTGCATCAGGCCGGGGACGAAGTCGCCGTCCCGCGCATCCTCGTAGTAGTAGCGTCCCTGGACCAGGCTCGAGGCGCAGTTCCCGACGCCGACGATCGCCACCCGGATCTTGCCGTTCGACGTCCGGTGGCCGTTCGTCGAGCTCTTTACGGTGCGTGCCACGCTCTTCAACTCTCCCGTGAAGCGTCGTTGATGCCGCCGGCTGCCTCGCCTGCGAGCGACAGGCGGCGGACGTGCCAGATGCGCTGGATGGTGGTGGCCACCGAGAGGGTGGCGACCAGGGCCATGGCGCCGATGAGACCGATCTCGAAGCCGATGCCGGCCAGCGCGATGCCGGCCACGATGATCACCAGCCGTTCAGTACGCGGCGCGAGCCCCACCGAGGCGCTGAAGCCAATCCCCTCCGCCTTGGCCCGCGTGTAGCTGACCATGAACGATCCCGCCAGTGCGACCAGGGCCAGGAGCACCGGGCCGAGCGGATCGGGAGCCGTGCGCAGGTAGTAGGCGGCGATGGCGCCGTAGAGGATCGCCTCGGCGGCGCGATCCAGGGTTGAGTCCAGGAAGCTGCCGAAGGCGGTTGTCCCGCCGGTGGCGCGTGCCAGGGCGCCGTCCACCGCATCGAGCAGCGAGCCGGCGACCAGCACCGCAGCTCCGGGAAGCAGCTGGCCCATGGCGACCAGCACGCCCGCCACGGAGACGAGCAGGAAGCCAAAGACGGTCACCGCGTTAGGGGTGATGTGCAGACGAATCGCCAGCCGGACGACCGGGGCGAGGAGCGCGCGGACCGCCTCCTTGGTGCGCGTCGAGAGGAGGGCGTCGCCACGCGGCAGGTCGTGTGCTGGGTGACTAGCCGACATCGGCGACCTCCGAGCGTGCCCTGGAGCGGGCCACCCCGATCCCCGAGGTGCCGCCGATGAGCCGTGCCTCCGCCTCGTGCAGCTCCTCGAAGGCGGCGGTGCGGAGCTGGCAGATCGCCTCGCGTCCCTGGCGGCGGGTGTCGATCAGGCCGGCCAGGCGAAGGATGCGCAGATGCCAGCTGATGAGGGGCTGGGAGAGCGCGACTCGAGCCGACAGCTCGTTCACCGGCATCGGCCCATGCTCGGCCATGAGGCTGATGATGCGGAGCCTGGTCTCGTCGCCGAGCGCTCGGTACACGGTCCGCAGGCGGCGGAGGTCGCGCTCGGCGTTGGTCTCGGGGGAGAGGGTCATGTCGTAGTGCTTCTTTATCAAATGCCGATTTATATAAGCGGAGGCTTATGATATGGGTGCCGGTCTGGCAGCGTCAAGGGGGGTGCTAGACTGGCCGACCATTGGCCCGCACGACCGCGGAGGTGTGACCTGACGAGCTCCACCCCGGACGCGCTGTGGGCCTCCCGTTCCGTCCGCCTCCTGCGCCCGGCCGCCGTGGTCTGCGACGGCCTGCGACGCACGGTGCAAGGCGAGCGCCTGCTCGATGGGCTCGACCTGGCCGTGGGGGTGGGCGCGCGGCTGCTCGTCGTGTCGACCCCCGAGGGATCGGCCTCCTTCCTGCTGCGCGTCCTGGCCGGACTGGCCCGGGCCAGTGCCGGGGTGGTGCGCATCGCTGGCGTGGCGCGCGCCGACGACTCTGCGGCGGGCTGGGCGCGGCGGATCGGCTACGTGGGGCCCGAGGCCGGCATTCACCCGTGGATGGCGCCTGGCGAGGCTCTCGACCTTGCGGGGCGACTCGCCGGCTTCGATGCCGAGGAGCGACGGCGACGGGTCGAGGCGGCCGCCGAGCACTACCGACTCGGCGCCCAGATCGGGATCCCGGTGCGTCGCGGCGGGCCTGCACTGGCGCAGCGCACCGCGATGGCCGCCGCCACCATCGCCGATCCGGAGGTGCTGCTGCTCGATGAGCCGCTGCGCTCGCTGGACCCCGTGGAGCGGAGCCGACTTCTTTCCGTGCCGGGACAGCGCCGTACGGTGCTGCTCGCCAGCCGATATCCGGCCAGCGAGGACGGATTGGTCAACCAGGTGGCGCTGCTGCGTGCGGGGAGGGTCGCACTCCACATCTCGATTGCCGAGCTCACGCAGCGGAACCTGCCGCTCTCGATGCGCGGGATCCAGGCGCTGGCCGACGCCGGTGTCCCGGGCAGTGGCCAGACGCCTGTCGCGGTTGGGCAGTGATCCGCCTCCCGGTGCTGGTGGGCCTCGCGCTGCGCGAGCTGTGGATCACGTTCCGCCTGATCCCCATGCTCGTGCTCCCGGTCCTCGCCGGGCTCGTCGAGGCCGTGGTGCCGCCTGAGCTGTCGGGGCTGAGCGCGGTGGGCGGCGCCGGCTTCTGGTTCGCCGCCTCGCTCTCGGTGGCCGTGGCGGTGGTGGCCGCCCTGGGAGCCTGGAGCATCGCCTCGGAGTGCGCCGGCGGCACCGCGGCCTGGGTCGTGGTGCGGGCGGTGCCACGCTCGACCATCCTGGCCAGCTGGTTCGTGGCGCTCGCCATCCTGCTGGCGGTTGGGATCGGGCTGGGCGGGATCGGCGCCTGGCTGACCGTCCTGGAGCGCGCCGAGACGACGCCTGACCCGATCCCCTTCACTGCCGCGGTGGGCGCCACCCTGGCGACGGCGCTGGCCGCCGCCGCCCTCGGGCTGCTGATCGGGACCCTCCTCGGCCGGCGGAGCGCGGCGCTGGTCAGCCTGGTCGTGGTCGGCGCCGTGTTTGGGCTGGCGGTGGCCGGCCCGCTGGCCATGCCTCCGCTGCCGACCGCCGGCCTGGGCGTGCTTGCTGACCTGGACCACGCCTCACGTCCTGTTTCGGATGCGATTCGGTCAGCGGGCAGTGCCCTGGCCGCTGCGTCGGTGCTGCTGGTGCTGGGTGCGGTACTCATGGAACGCCGCGACCTGTGAGCTCCTCGATGGGCGAGCTGCGCCCGGCGTCGGCCTGGGCGATCCTGCTGGTCGCCTCCCTGGGCGTCTTCCTGGGTGGCGCCGAGCTGATGGTGGTCGCCATCGCCCTGCCCTCCATCGTCCCCGACTTCGGCGGTTGGGCCGATCTGGGTCGTGCCAGCTGGATCGTCAACGCCTACCTGCTGGCCTACGTGGTGGCGATGCCACTCGCCGGCCGCGCGGCGGACCTGTGGGGCGCCCGACGGCTCTACGTCGCGGCGCTGCTCCTCTTCGCCGCGGGCAGCCTGGGGGCGGGCCTCGCCCGCTTCGCCGGACCGGCGGCCGGCCTCGACTGGCTGATCGCGGCGCGGGTGGTGCAGGGCTTCGGCGGTGGCGCGCTGGTCCCTCTCTCCATGGCGCTCGCCAGTCACCTCTTCCGCGGGCGCGCCCGCGCGGCCGCCCTGGGGGTCGAGGGGGCGGCCACCTTCGTCGGCATGGCGGTCGGTCCCGCCTATGGCGCCTGGGTCCTGCTCAACGTCTCGATTCCGGTGCCGGGCCTGGATCTTGCCAGCTGGCAGTGGATCTTCTTCCTCAACGTGCCGGTCGCCCTCGTCACCCTGCTCCTCATCTACGTCGTGGCCGGCGGCATCGAAACGCCGAGAGCCCCCGGCAAGATCGACCTGGTCGGCGCGGCGATCGGCTCGCTGGGTCTGGTGGCGGGCATCGCGGCCGTCACGCAGGCGGGGCAGACGGGCTGGTCGGCGTCCTGCAGCTGCGACGACGCTGGCCGCTGGTCGATCCCCGGCTCTTCGCCGATCGGCGCTTCAGCGCATCGAACGCCATCAGCCTGCTGACCGGCTACACCCTGGCGACGGCCATCATCGGGGGACCTGTCTTCGTGGACCGGGTCCTGGATGCCGGCCCGGATCGCGCCGCGGCGGCGCTCACCGCGCTGACCCTGGCGATCGCCATCGGTGCGATCTTCGGCGGCGTCGCCTCCGGGCTGATGGGTGGGCGGATCACCGCGGTGGCCGGCATTGTGCTGACAGCCATCGGGCTCTGGCTGGGGCTCGGCTGGGGTACCGACACCGATCTGGCTCGGCTGCAGCGGGACCTGGCGGTCTACGGGATCGGCTTCGGCCTGACGGTCTCGCCGCGCGGGACCGCGGCCGTGGAGGTGGCCGGCGCCGGCGCCTACGGGGTGGCCAGCGCCATGCTGCAGGTGACCCGCACGATCGGCATGAGCATCGGGCTGGCGCTGCTGACCTCCATCGGGCAGAGCCGCATCGACGAGCTGAGCGCCCTGATCAACGATCCGGCCCGCCGCGATGCCCTCGTCACCAGGCTTGGGCATCCGGAGTTCGTGGGGGTCGACCCGAACGCCAGCCTGCGGCTGGTCGACCTGCTCGAGGCCTGGTCACGGGGAGAGGCGGCCGCGGTCCTGCGCCTCGTCTTCTCGATCGCGCTGGGCGTCGCGGCGGTGACCCTCATTCCGGCGCTGCTCCTGGCTCAGAAGAGGGGGTCGGCCACCACCACCAGCTCGCCATAGTTGCGGTTGAAGCCCTGGCTGGTCTGCAGCGTGAGGCGCTCGTGGTCGGTGGGCCTCGACCAGTAGGTGGCGGGGCAGCCGGGGGGCGCGTCGCGCAGCGCGGGCGGCGGGCTTGGATCGGCAGGCGCCCGGGTGTCGGGGCAGCTCTGGTTGGGGTGGATCTCGGTCACCACGTAGCGCAGGACCTGCCCATCTGACATCAGGATCTTCACCTCGTCCCCCAGGAGCACGTTCCAGAGCGGCTTGAACAGGTGCAGCTCGGCGTGCGCGATCATGTACACGTTGCCGCCCCGACCCGGTTCAACGCTCTTGCGCAGGATGTAGGCGGCGTCCTCGGTCGGGAAGTAGTCGGTCGCCGCGCTCGTGGACTTCATTACCCGCACGTTGATCCCCACCGAGGCGATCTGGATCTGCACCGCCACCCAGGTGTCGGGGATCGAGGTTGGCGAGGCGGTGGGCACCGGCGTGGCCCCCAGGCTGGGCGGGGCGGTGGGCGTCTCGCCCGGCGTGGGCGTCCCATCCGGGATCTGGGGCAGGCTCGCCAGCGCCGCAGGGTCGAGATCGAGCTGGCCGGCCAGGGCCAGGATGAGCGGGACCGCGATCCCCGCGCTGAAGAGGCGCCTCATGGCCGGGAGTCTAGAACAGGCTGGCGACCGAGCTGCGGACGAAGGTCAGGATCGGCTCCGGCAGCAGCCCAAGGACCACGACCCCCACCACCGAGAGGGTCAGCGCCAGCGAGCCGAACGCCGAGCGCTCGATGGCCGCCGGCTCCGCCTCCGGGTCGCGCATGTACATGTAGACGATCACGCGCAGGTAGTAATAGGCGGCCAGCGCGGCGTTGAGCGCGATCGCCACCGCCAGCCATGCCACGCCCGCGTCCACGGTGGCGATGATCACGTACAGCTTGGCAAAGAAGCCGACCGTGGGCGGGATGCCGGTCAGCGACAGGAGGAGGATGGCCATCCCCGCGGCCAGCAGCGGCGCCCTCGCCGCCAGGCCGGAGAAGCCGGCCAGTCCGCCGAAGCGGCGTGGATCGCGCTGCAGCATGCCCACCACCGCGAAGGCGGCGACGTTCATCACCGCGTAGCCGAGCAGGTAGAAGAGGACCGCCTGGATCGCCTCGGCTCGAGGGTCCGGGTGGCCGAGCAGGTTGTCGGCCGAGACGTGCGCGAAGGCCGCCAGCGCGGCCAGGATGTAGCCGGTGTGCGCAATGCTCGAGTAGGCGAGCATGCGCTTCACGTTGGTCTGGGTCAGGGCCACGATGTTGCCGCCGGTCATCGTCACCACCGCCAGGATGGCCATCACCCCGAACCAGTCGCCACCATGGGCGCCGAGCCCATCGGCGAAGATCCGCACCAGGAGCGCGAAGGCGCCGATCTTGGGACCCACCGAGAGGAAGCCGGTGATGGGGGTGG
>VBJX01000149.1 GCA_005879775.1 Chloroflexota bacterium | reverse complement strand
ATGCGCGTCATGAATGAGCGCTACGCCCGTCGCTTCGAGTTCGGCAATACACCAGCGCGCGCCACGATCCGGGTGTCGAGCCTCCCGGGAGGCGCACACATCGAGTACACCGGCGTGGCCGTTCGCGACCTTCAGCAGCGCAAGGCGGTGCGGCCGAAGAACATGCCTCCCAGTCCCACCGCCAGCCCCTGCGTCTTTGCCGGGGAGACCCTGTATTGCTCGGCCAAGAGCGGCTTCATCCCTGGGCCACACGGCGGGATCTATGCCGCCACGACCCAGCATCAACTCCGACAGACGATGCGCAATCTTCTCGACAACCTCGAAGAAGCGGGGATGGAACTCGGTCAGGTTGTGGCCACGAACGTGTATCTAGACGATTTGGCTGACGCACCAGCGTTCAACGAAGTCTACAGGCAATACTTCGGCCCGATCGCGCCGGCGAGAACCACCATTCAGCAGATTGCTCCTGCACAACGCAAACCCGATGAGGAAGGCCACTATCCCGATCTGGAGCAGGTTTCGTTGATCGCTATTTCCTCACCCACGTCTCGGTGACTTTCTGAGTCTGGCTTCCTGTCCCATAGACGCCGTCGACCGTCATCGACTTGTTGTCCGACGAGACCGTGGCGTTGTATGTTGCAAACGGTTGGCCGTTCATCTTCAGGATCGCAGTGAGGTGGTGATCGTCCACGCGCTTGATCGCCATCGTCTCACCGGATGGTTTGCCAGCGATCAGCGCCGGCGCTTCCGTCCCATTCATCGGCGAATCGACCGACATCTTGAACGCCGGCTGACCGCCAGAGATTGGTACATCGTAGAGGAGACGAAGTCCTCCGTGGCAGCACGCCTCGACGTTCAGGACGATGCCTTTCCCCTGGGCGTCGGTCCGCACCCACGTGGTGCCGACGCCGAGTTGTGCCTGCGCCTGACTGGCCCAATCCACGAGCATGAGAAACGCGAGGACGCCGATCAATCGTTCGGTGGCTGACGTCGTGCCCATGTGACCTCCGCGAAGGCACGATTCTAGCCCACTACCTCACCGCAGCCTGGCTACCCGGCTACTCGGTAGGTACCAGCGGCTGGAGCCACGCAACGGCCTCCTCGGCCGCGGCCGCTCGCCGCCGCGTCTCCTCGATAATCGAGGTCAGCGCCATCGCCGGCTGTTCCAGTCCCCCGGTTGCCGCCGTAGCGTTTGCTCGTTGGAGCATGGCGCGCGCCTGAGTTTTCAGGTAGTGCCGGTTGACCGGGACGGATAGAGCGTCAATCGCGGCGCCAATCGCTGCCCCCGGGTCGGTGTTCCTGGTGCGTGCGTCTGCCAAGACCTGAAGCACCTCGGCGAGAGCCCGTGCGTCCCGTTTACGCCCGTCGAGGACTCCTCGGACGAACAAACCCGAGCCCACGACAGTCCTGTCCCCCAGCAAAGCTTCGACAGGCCGAACCGTGACCGCCGAAGGTCCTGACTGGTCGTCGCCACCAGGGTTCAGCGCAATCGAAATCGAGGCAACCGCGCCTGGCAACAGGACCCTGTTTCCGGGCCTGTCTTGCCCGAGCAGGCCGGCCCTGTCCATGTATGAGTCCTGGGAGAGCCCGAATACCCTGGACGAGCCGTCCGAATACTCCTGACTCACTTCGAGGGCCCAAGCGACAACAGGTTGTGACCCGTCGTTCCGCAGTCGCGCCTCAGCCTGTCTTTCGCCCGGAACGAACACCAACTCTACGAGTGTGAGCGGCACCTTTTCATCCGCAGCCCCCGCACTCCTGTGGGGAAATAGCGACAGGGTGACTACGAGCAGTACCTGGAAGGCAGCCTTACTGACCATGGTCAGCCTCTCTTTCTGCAGACCCGAGCCGGCCTCAACCCTCGACCTGGACGTTGAATCCTACGGGCCACGGTCGCGGAACTCGTTAGGCCGCATTCAGACCGGCTGCCAGTTCGGCTACCTGAGACGGGTGTATGTGAGCTGCAGATCCGGCTCCCAGCCGTTGCCGCGATTCAGCTCACCGTGACCCACCATGCGGTCACCGTGACCCACCATGCGGTTGCCGCGACCGACCAGCGGCGCGGTGAAGCGCTGGGAGAAGCCGGCGCTGTCTCGCCACCAATGCCCCTGGTCGCTTCGTAGTGCCACGATGTAGCGGCGCGAGACCCCCCGTTCGTCAAAGTACAGCATAGAGCATTCCTTGGCGTCGACGTCTGTACCAATTATCGCGATCCCGCTCGGGATCTTGGGCTCGTCGATCTCCGAGCGCGTGCCAGGGGCGCAACGATCGTGATCCAATCCCCTTCGCGCGTCTCGCGTTCCAGGAACGGGATGAGCTGCGCCCGCACCCGCTCCGCGGCGGCGGCGCCAAGGAAACGACGGCAAGGGCCAGGACGAAGCACCCGCCCCGAGGGCTGCTCATGCTCGGCCTCCAGACGACGGCCCTATGTTACGGCTGAGCGGCTCCAGCCACCGTTGTCCCGCTGGCTTCCCTACGAATCAACCATGACAAGCCCGCACGAACCGCCGTAGTTCTCTGAGTACTTCAGCCTCTCTGGTGAGGAAGACGTAGTGACCGGCCCTCGGCAGATCGACGAAGCGGGCTCCGGGCACGCCGCTCTTGAGGTTCTTCATCCACCGGTCGACGTAGGCCGCCGTTGCACGGCTGAACGCCTCGATGGCTCGCCGTTCCGCCTCGTTCCTGGCCGGATACCCAGTCCCGCCCGTGGGCCGAGGATATTCGAACAAGGCCAGTACTCGGAGTAGTCTCGCCGTCTCCCTCCCGCTGCGATCGCACCGTCGACGCTTGTGGGCGTCTTGAATCCGCCCATTGTTCTACCGGGATTGGTGATGCGGCCGTTACGCAGCTCGGACTCCGGAAATGCGAACCCCTCGTTCCGCACTTGCCATGCTCGGTACCCGCTGAATGAACTGGCCTCCTCTTCCGATGGAGGCGAGGAAGGGCCGCGCATCGGGGCCGGCAACCGATTGAATAGCTCCATATAGGCCGGGTCACCAGAAGGAAAGTCTGTCGGGTCACCAAGGGCGTCCAGAAACACGAGGCCAGCGAGACGCTTGGAATTCTGATTCCCCAGGGTCGTGAGCTCACCACCCGCCATGGAGTGACCAACCAACACCGGCGCGTCGATCTTCAGCGAGTCCAGGATGTGTAGGATGTCATCTGCCCGCCTCTGCTCGTCATAGCCCGATGACGGCCGAGTGGAGGCGCCGTAGCCTCGTCGCGTGATGCCGTAGACACGGCAGCAGTCCGTCAATTTGGGAGCGAAGTCGTCGAAGACGTGCGCAGTGTTGCCCGACCCTGCGAGCAAGACAACTGGACGTCCCGATCCGCCCCAATCGAGCACCTCCAGTTCGACACCGTCGTCGACGGCTACGAGGCGCACCCGGTGTCTGGACGGATCCCGCCAGCCCTCCGGCTGGTGCGCGTCTGCTGTCGCAAACAGGCCGGTCGACAGCATGGCGAGCGCCATCCAGCTTGGCGGATGCAGCCCTGATGAGCGAGACACGATGCAACCTAACGAGGGGCTTGGGCAAGAAGGATGTTGTTCACCCAGACTACCCCCGCACCCTCGATCTGCACGTTCAATCTCACTGTCGGCGTCATCCTTTCGATTGGGCTGACCCACGTCCTGGCTTCGACGCTGCACGGCGGCCACCTGGCCGCGAGAACCCAAACGAGCCACCCTACTCATACCGGAGGGCGACCACCGGATCGACCCTCGTCGCGCGCCGGGCGGGCACGTAGCATGCCACGAGCCCGATGGCCAGGAGCAGCAGTACGGCTCCCGCGAACGGGACGGGATCGAGTGGCGGAATGCCGAAAAGAAACCCGGTGAGCAGCTGGCTCGCGGCTGCGGCGAGAATCGAACCGACGGCCGAGCCAATGACGGCGATGGACATCCCCTCACCGAGAACCATGCCGACAATGTCGCTACGTCGCGCGCCCAGGGCGATGCGTATACCGATCTCACGGATCCGGCGCGCGACCGTGTAGGCCGTCACACCGTAGATCCCGATCCCCGCGAGCAGCAACCCCACGATGCCGAGGCTGCCCGAGAGCGACGCGGCGACTCGTTGTGCCACGAGGCCGAGAGCCGTGGAGTCTTCCAGCGTCTGGGACGTCACGATGGCCAGGGTCGGATCCATCGATGCGAC
>VBJX01000148.1:4644-5158 GCA_005879775.1 Chloroflexota bacterium | reverse complement strand
TCGTAGAAGCGGCCCACGCCGCCCCGGATGGACATCTGGCCCTTCTTGGTGGGATCCCAGGCGAAGCTCAGCCGCGGGGCCAGGGTGTGCTGGCCGCCCCCCCACAGGCCGCCATCGAGGTAGTACTTCCGCTGCACCATGTGCGCGCTCGCGACGTCGTTCCGGAGGTTGCCCGTCGCGTTGGGGAACTCGATGTTGGTCATGATGTCGTCGGAAGCGTCGTAGATGTTCAGGAACCCTTCGTAGCGCAGGCCCGCGCTCACCGTGAGGTTCGGCCGCAGCTTCCACTCGTCCTGGACGAAGGCCGCCACCGACTGGGTCCGATGGAGGCGCTTGATCGAGTCCGGCGCCCGGCCCGTGCGCGGGTCGACCGCGATCTGGGCCTCCGTGCTCGGCCGGTCCGCCGCGAAGTCGAACACGCTGTCGAAGCTGAAGGTCGGCCGCGTCACCGCCCGGGCCGAGTCGTTGTCCGCGTGCTCGCGCGTGTAGCCGGCCCCGAACTTCATGGTGTGGG
>VBJX01000148.1:537-4637 GCA_005879775.1 Chloroflexota bacterium | reverse complement strand
CTGTTCTGCACGAAGATGTTGGGACCCCAGCCCACCTGGTATCCCTGGATCCCGGAGACGCTGATGCCCGGGATGTCGGCGTGGTGGTTCTCCAGGATGCCGTAGGGGCGCACCCACGAGAACTGCGTCTCGTTCACCACGTTCGACGAGACGACCTTGGTGTAGTTCGTGTTGAGCTGGAGGCTGTTCGTGGGCGAGGACTCCGTGAAGCCCGGGTAGACCTCGGGAGCGCCGAAGCCGACCTTGTCCGTGGTCGTCCGGCTGAACGACGCGTAGAGACGGTCCTTGACGTCGTTGAAGTGGTGGTCGAGGCGCGCCGTCCACTGGAAGCCGTTCCGGGGCGAGGTCTCGTTCCAGGTGCCGACCCCCGTCACCGGGAAGTTGCAGGGAATGGCGCCGATCGGGGAGTCGATGGGGGTCGCCCCCGAGCAGCTCGAGCCCAGGATCTGTCCCGCGGTGCGGAAGGAGCGGTCCGGGGCGAAGGAGGCGGGGAAGTCCTTCGCGATGCGGGTCGAGATGTTGCCCGGCCGCGCCTGCTGCATGAGCTGGATGAACTGCGGGGTGAGGATGGAGACGTTGGCGCTGACCGCCACGTCCGAGCGCAGCACGTCGCCCGAGACGAAGAAGAAGGTCTTGTCCTTGCGGATGGGCCCGCCCACCCCCCACGAGAACTCCTTGCGGCCGAAGTCCGGGATCTTGAACCCGCTCTGCAGCTTCTGGGAGTCGTTCGTGTAGTAGGCGCCGACGCTGCCGTGGAAATCGTTGGCGCCGCTCTTCGTGATCACGTTCACCAGCACGGACCCGTTGCGGCCGTACTCCGCCGAGAAGTTGTTGACGAGGACCCGGACCTCCTCGACGCTCTCCGCGTTGGGGTTGATGTTGGTCACGCCGTTGCGCTGGCTGGAGCTGACCGTCGCGGAGTCCACCATGAAATTGTTGGACTCCGTGCGGGCTCCGTTGGCGCTCATGTTGACGCTGTACTCGTTGTTATAGAGGTCGGCGTTGGACTGCGCGTACGCCTGGCCGCCCCCGGTCGCTCGTCCCACCACGCCGGGCGTGAGCACGACCAGGTTGAAGAAGTTCCGCCCGATCAGGGGCAGGTCCTTGATCTGGTCTTCCTGGATGAGGCCCGACACGCGGCCTTGCGACGTCTCGACGAGCGGCGCCTCACCAGTGACCGTGACCTGCTCGGACCCCGAGCTGCCAACCTCGAGGGTGACGTTGACGGCTCGCGTCTGGGTCCTTGAAGCCCTGGAGCGAGACCTTGACCGTGTAGGTGCCTCCGGCCAGGGCCGGGAAGCGATAGTACCCGGCCGACGTCGTGCGCACGTTCTGGGTGACACCGGTGGCTTCGTTCGAGATGGTGACCGCCGCGCCCGGCACGACGGCCTGGCTCGGATCGCTGACCGTGCCTTCGATCGAGCTCGCGAACTGGGCATGAACGGGACGGGCCAGGCTGAAGGCCACGAGGAGAGCACCGGCCGCCACGAGCGCCTTGCGGAACGGCATAAACGCCTCCTTACCTAAGGACTGACATTTCAGTCGGTCAGTTCAAGCGGACAGGGCCTCTATATATCGCGTATGATCTACAATATCAGATATAACAGACTTGACAACGCCTTTCTTTCGATTTACGATTTCCGGGACGTCCAAAAAGGCGTCGGGTGACGGTAAAGGCTTGCGACGTTGGAGGTTCGACAGATGAGCGGCGAGCCCCTGGTCCTGCAACGGCCAGCCGCGATGCGTTTCCGGACGAAGCAGGAGTTCGTCTACAAGACCCTGCGGGACGCGATCATGCGGTGCGAGCTCGTCCCCCAGCAGCGCCTGGTCATCGAGGACCTGGCCCGGGAGCTCCAGGTCAGCGCGAGCCCGGTGCGAGAGGCCCTTCAGCTCCTCCAGTCGGAGGGGCTCGTCACCAACGTCCCCCACGCGGGAGCCACGGTGAGCCCGATCGCCCGGGAGTCGATCACCGAGGTCTTCGAGCTGATGGAGGGGCTCGAGATCGTGGCCACGCGGACCACCGCCCAGCGCATGACCGCGAAGGACACCGCGGGCTTCGAAGAGATCGTGACCGCCATGGACGAGGCTCTCCGGGGGGGCCGCTACGAAGAGTGGGCGGACCTCAACTCACGCTTCCACCTGACGATCAGCCGCCTCAGCGCGATGCCGATGCTCCACGAGATGACGGAGCGCGTGCTCGCCCACTGGGACCGCCTCCGCCGGTACTACTTCGACGGCGTGCTGATCCACCGCGTGGAGCAGGCCCAGGACGAGCACCGCTCGCTCCTCGCCGCGATGAGGGCCCGGGACCTCGCGACCCTAGAGCAGATCGTCAAGCAGCACAACCGCGGCGCGCTCCTCGCCTACGCCGAGTACCTCAAGGGACGCTCGGACTAGGGGTGCTTACTTTTCTGGCAGCCGCGTCGACTGCCAGGCCACCATCCGCCACTTCCCCCCGCGCTTCACGTAAACGTCCGTGAACCGCAGCCGCACGTCGAGGTCGTCCTCCCCCGACCGCACCTGGAACCGCCCGCGCCCGGTCACCACCGCGACGTCGCCGTAGACCCGGACCGCCACCCCTTCGCGATCGAGCTGCTTGTACTTCAGCCGGCCCGTCCGGATCGCGTCGATGAACTCGCGCTTGGTGTCGGCGTTCCCGCTGGAGTGGAAGTAGCTGAGGTCATCGGCCAGGATGTCCTCGAGAGCCGCGAGGTCCGCCTTCACCATGGCCTGGAGCCGCGCTTCCTCGCGCTTCAGCACCGCGGCCTCGGCGGGGTCTTCGGCGCCCGCCCGCGCTGCCATCGCCAGGAGCGCCGCCGCCAGAACCGTCGCTATCTGTCTGATCATCGCTTCTCCTCTTCGGTCGCTCTTCACAGGACACACAATCGCCCGCTCGCGTTCCACCGTCAAGGCTCGGGAGCGCTATGATCGATAGGAGCGTTGGAGAAGACTCAATGAAGGGCCTACCGAAGGAGCGACCTCAGCCCCTCCCTCCCGATGAAGGATCACCCCCTCAGTGGTGGAACGAGTTCGAGGCCGCGGCCCGCCGATCCCTCGAGACGCGTCTTCGCTACTCGTTCATCCGCACGTACAAGCCCGTCCTGGACGACGCGACGTATCGCGCGTTCGACTCGATGGAGAGCTACCGACGATGGTGCGAGCAGAGCCTGCCGGACTGGCTGGGTTATGGCCGCGTTTGACTACCGCCAGGCGCTCGACATCCGGGAGGCCTTCGCCCGTCACGGAGTCCGGTACCTGTTCATCGGGAAAGCGGGGGCGATCCTGCTCGGTTTCCCGGACACCACGCAGGACGCCGACCTCTTCGTGGACCGCTCGGCCGAGAACGGGCGGGCCCTGGCGGGGGCGCTGCGCGAGCTGGGCTTCGCGCTGAGCGAGGACCACGCCCGCGACCTCGAGCGCGGCAAGGACTTCGTCCAGCTCAAGAGCGGGCCCTTCGATGTCGACATCGTCTTCGCCCCGGACGGGATCGAGCGTTTCGAGGACGCCTGGCAGCGGAGGGTCGAAGTGGAGGGGTTCCCGGTCTGTCACATCGACGACATCATCGCCAGCAAGGCGGCGGCAAACCGGGTGAAGGACCGCGAGTCGCTGCCACGGCTGCGCTCCTTCCGCGAGTACTGGCTGCGCCATCGCCGCTCGTGAAGCCGCTCCAGCGCCTCATCCGCCGAGGACTCGGGCCTGAGCGCGCTCCAAGGCCAACACGATTTTCTTCATGCCCGGGCGCCTGAACGCGTGCCGCGACAGGCCCCGCATGACGAGGCCATTTACCGTGGGATCGAGCCTGGGCACCAGTGTCCCGAGGGGGGTCGGGCGCGTTTCGGCCAGCATCCGGCGAAGGGTCGCCAAGGAACCGTCACGGTCGCCGGGGAAGGGCAGCGCACCACCACTGAACAGCGCATATAGCGTCATGCAGAGACCGAACACGTCGTGGGCGGCTCCCACCGGGCGCCCGGCAAGGGCTTCCGGAGAGGCGAAACGCGGTGTGCCCGTGATCGAGCCGGGCGGCGTCGCTGCGGTCGTATCGGCCAACCGCGCGATCCCGAAGTCCGTCACCTTGGCTGCCGGTTGCCCCGACACGGGGA
>VBJX01000148.1:0-509 GCA_005879775.1 Chloroflexota bacterium | reverse complement strand
GACGATTGGCCTGCCAGAGGCAGTGTCTCACGGCCAGGGCGATCTCGGAGGCCCGCGGCAACGGGATGCTTTCTCCCTTCGCCGCCAGCCGGTCGATCTCCTGCTGTAGATTGGGCCCCTCCACCAGTTCCAACTCGAACCATGTAATCGGCCCGCGGTCGAAGAGGCTGTAGGTCTGCACCATGTATGGCGTCGCGAATGCCTGTGCCGCCCGCACTTCCTCCCGGATGCGCTTGACCATCTCGGGCTCGAGGTTGAGGAAGACCTTGACGGCAACGTCGCGCGCGGCGTCGCCGGAGAACGTCCGCACCACGGTCGCGAACGTGCCACGCCCCAGGACTGTCCATCCCCGATAGCGCTGCCGGAAGACGCTGTCGCTGAAGCAGAGTTCCCGGAGGGCGTCGTCCCCAGGAACGTTGACAGCTCCTGGCTGCTTTGGCGTCCGGCTCACCGTGGGGATCCCTCTATCAGGGGAGGCGCTTGCCCTCAGACCGGTAGCGGTGGAAGGT
>VBJX01000150.1 GCA_005879775.1 Chloroflexota bacterium | reverse complement strand
GTCCATTCGTCGCGGGTCCGATCGGCCGAGGACGTCGCCGCCCTGGCCGCCCTGACGCCGGCCATGGATCGGCTGATCGTGCCGTCGGCCGCGATCCTGGCCAAGGTCCGTCACGAGGGCCGTGGCGCCGCCCGATTCAGCGTCATTCCGAACGGGGTCGACCTTGCCCGATTCGCCCTTCCGCCCGGGAAGTGCTCGGTGCGCGACGAGTACGGCATCCCCGCCGATGCGCCATTGCTCGGAGTGGTTGCCCGCCTGGAGCCGGAAAAGGGGCACCGCTACCTGATCGAGGCTATGCCCGCCATCCTGCGCGGCGCGCCCGATGCCTGGTTGCTGATCGTGGGCGAGGGCTCGCTCGAGGATGAGCTCCGCTCCTTCGCCCGCTCACTCGCGGCCCCGGCGCGCGACCGGATCGTCTTCACCGGTCGTCGCGAGGACGTGGCCGCCGTAACGGCGGAGCTGGACGTCGCCGTCCTCCCCTCGCCGCGGGAGGCACAGGGCATCTCCATCCTGGAGGCGATGGCCCGCGGGCGCCCGGTGGTCGCCTCAGCGGTCGGCGGCATTCCCGAGGTCCTGACCAATGGCCTCGACGGCCTGCTCGTCCCCCCTGCCGACCCGGCGGCGCTGGCCTCGGCCTGCCTCCGCCTGGCGCGCTCTCCGGCCCTCCGTCGCTCCCTGGGGGAGGCGGGACGCGCCACCGTCGCGGCACGCTTCAGCCTGGACGCCATGGTTCGCAGCGTCGAGGCGGTCTACGACGAAGAGCTCAATCGGGCCGGGGTCATCTCGGCCCGGGGGCCTCGCGAGATTCGCGCCTCCCTGGGCGTTGGGGAGGGGCCCGGACTGCCGACCCTCGAGGTTCCCCCGGTCTAGGGCCCGGCCCCGCAGGCTACTCCCCGAAGCCGGCCTCGCCGATCAACGGCACGAAGACGACAGGCTCTCCCACCCGGCGAACGAACTCGTCGCCTCGCCTCCTCACCACGGTGAGCGCCTGGTGACCGCGATCGCCCACCGGCATCACCAGCGTCCCGCCTTCGGGCGACAGCTGCTCGAGCAGCTTGGGCGGGACCGATGGTCCGGCGGCGGTGACGATCACCGCGTCATATGGCGCGCCCGCCGGCCAGCCCCTGGTTCCATCGGCGACGATCAGCTGCACGCCGTCGTATCCGGCGTCGGCCAGGCGCCGCGCGGCGTGCTCCGACAGCTGGGCATGCCGCTCGACGCTGGTCACCTGGGCTCCCAGCTCGGCGAGAATCGCCGCCTGGTAACCGCTGCCGGTGCCGATCTCCAGCACCCGCGCCCCAGGCCAGCCTGACTCCGGCCGTGCGACGTGGGTCATCAGCGCGACGATGTACGGCTGGGAGATCGTCTGGCCGGCGCCGAGTGGCAGCGCCTCATCGCCGTATGGGTTCGAGGCGTCGACGAACACGTGCCGTGGGACGGCGCGCAAGGCCCGCAACAGCTCAGGGTCGGTGAGGCCACGAGCCTCGATCTGGCCGCGCACCATCCGCTCGCGGGCCGCCGTCATCGGGTCCTGCTGACGCTCAGTCGTCGCCTGCGGTCGGCGTTGCCTCCACCACATCGGTCAGGCGTAACGACAGCGGCCGCGCCATTGGCGACGCGGCCGCATCGGTGTTGGCCTCAGGTCTGGGCCGGCTCCGCCGTCCGGCGTCGCCGCCCATTGTCGGGTTCTGGCTCGACCCGCTCGATCGAATCGGGAATGGGGAGCGGTCCGGAGTCGAAGGCGCCCAGGGTTGCGGCGTCGAGCAGGTCGTTCAGGAGCCGATCCGCCCGCTCGCGCACCAGGCGCCGCGACTCACGACCGGAGCGTGGCGCGAGCAGGACACCGACCGCCAGCCCCATGAAGAAGAATCGGATCGCGATGCGTACGCGGCTGAACATGCAATGGCCTCGGTAAAGTTCAGGGCCGACAGGATACCACCCGACACTTGTGCAGCCCGATGCCGGGGCAAGGCTTCCTTACGACCCCGCCAGCAGTGCCTCGGCGCGGGTGAGATGCGGCGTCGCCCGCAGGGACCGATACGTGGCTGCCGCGGCCTCCAGCAGCTGGCGGCGCTCGGAAGGCGCGCTGATGCCGGCCAGCGCCTCGCGTGTCCGTGCTGCCTCGAAGCGCATCGGGAACCGATCCAGATTGGCGAGCGCGCTCGCCAGCGCCTCGCGTGCCCGTTCGGTGTCTCCATCGGCTGCCAGGGCCAGCCCGGTCGCTCGCTCGGCGAGTGCATTCAGGAGCGGGTAGCCGCCCCGCAGGTCGGCGATGTCAGAAACGAAGCGC
>VBJX01000018.1 GCA_005879775.1 Chloroflexota bacterium | reverse complement strand
GGCTTGTCCAGCTCGTGGGCCGCCAGGGCCCCGCCCCCGGCGCCGCCGACGAAGACCGCCTTGGTGGTTCCCGTCCCGCCGCCGGCAAGGGCGAGGATCTCGCTGATGGGGGTACCCAGCGCCACTTCGGCCAGACCGGGCTGCGCAACGTGGCCGTAGATGCTTACCAGCTTGGTGCCGCGCCCGGTGGCCGATCCGACGCCGGCGAACTTCTTGGCGCCGTGGCGCAGGATCCACGCCGCGTGGGCCAGCGTCTCGCCGTTCTGGACGGTGGTCGGTGCGTCGCCCAGACCCCGCTCGGTCGGGTATGGCGGTCGGATGACAGGCATGCCCCGGTCCCCGGCCAGCGAGGCGAGGAGTGCGGTCTCCTCGCCGGCGACGAGCGCGCCGGACCCCTCCCAGACACTGACCACGCATGAAAAATCGGTGCCGAGCACCAGATACCCGGCCAGATGGGCCGCATCCGCCTCGGCAATGGCAGCGCGCAGCCGCTCGATCGCCGGCGTCCAGTCGCGGCGAACCGCCACGATCGCCTCGGACGCACCGGTCGCGAAGGCCGCGATCAGGGCTCCCTCGACGATGAGATGGGGGTCGCCCTCCGCCAGGGCCCGATCACCGAGGGCAGTCGGATCGGCGCCGATCAGGTTGACGACCACAACCTTGCGCTCGCCGGGCGTGGATCGGGCGGCGCGCCACTTGTCGGCGGTCGGGTAGCCGCCGCCCCCGCGACCGCGCAGCTCAGCGGCCTCGATCTCGCCGATGGTGCCCTCGGGACCGAGCTTTTCGACCGCCCGCTGCAGGCCGGAGTAGGCCCGATGCTTGCGCGCGGCGGCCAGCCCAGTCAGGTCGGTCCCCGCGGCGATCGCCTCCAGGAGGCGCTGCTGGCCACCGGGCAGGATCCGGATCTGCGGGGAGAGGCCGGCACCGGACTCGGGCATCTCGCTCAGCTCTCCCGGGTGGCGACGGTCGCACGGGCGCGGGCCGGCCGTGAGCCACGGGCGTCGCCGCGCTTGCGCTCCTCGACCAGGTGGCGCGCCTGGGCGACAGTCAGCGGGCCGTAGACCAGGGTGTCGATCCGGATGGCCGGGGCCAGCGCACCGGCGGCCACCTCGTCACTCGCCTCCAGGCTCCAGGTGCCGTCATCAGTCGCCTCGCCTGGCTCGATCCCGAGCTCGGCGGAGAGCGTGCGCAGCAGCTCGTCGCCGCCGGCGAAGCGGCAGGCGGCGCAGCTGCAGACCGTGACCAGGTGGCCCTCGGCCGGCAGCAGGCGGAAGCCGCCCAGGCCGGCGGCGCCGAAGACCTGGGCCCAGTGGATCGTCATCTCGTCGCTGACCTGGTGCAGGGCGCGCTCGGGGAGGTAGCCATATCGCTCCTGGATCGCCGAGAAGATGGCGACCAGCGCCTCCTGCCGTCCGCCGAAGCCGTCGATCACGCCGTGCAGCCAGGCGGTGTCGATCGCCTCGTCCCAGCGAGCGGCGTTGCGCATCGGCTCGGCTGCCAGCCCGGCGCGGCGGTAGGCATTGGGATCCTTGCGCTCGTCGTAGATCTCCGGCATCCCGTAGCGGATGCGCCGTCCCTCCGAGTCGAAGCCGCTCATGTCGATCGCCTCGACCGGGCAGACCTGGGCGCACTGGAAGCAGACCTCGCACTTGTGCTCGCCGAACGGGTCGTAGATCAGGTCGAGGCGGCCACGCCATCGGTCTGGCATGGTCGGGCGCGATTCGGGGTACTGGTTGGTGACCTTGGGCGCCCAGTAGTTGCGCGCCGTCTGGCGCACTCCCTTGAGGATGCCGAAGCCGGGGATCCTCATAGGTTGAACACCACGACCGCGATGGCGGTGACGATCAGGTTGACCATGGCCAGGGGCAGCAGCACCTTCCAGGCCGCGCCCATCAGCTGATCGACCCGGACCCGGATCAGCGTGGCGCGCAGCAGGACCGCCAGGGCGATGAACAGGTAGGTCTTGATGAAGAACCAGAGGACGCCGTAGAGGGTCCCCACGAGGCCGTCGAGCTGGTCGGGGAAGGGCCAGGGCGCCAGCCAGCCCCCGAAGAAGAGCGAGACCAGGATCCCGCTCATGATGAAGAGCGACACGTACTCGGCGAAGAAGAAGAAGCCGAAGCGCATCCCCGAGTACTCGGTGAACGGCCCTGCCACCAGCTCACTGTCGGCCTCGACCATGTCGAACGGGGTGCGGTTGATCTCCGCCAGCGAGGCGATGTAGAAGATCCCCAGCCCCACCGGCTGCCAGATCAGCATCCAGCCGTGGGCGCGCTGCCACTCGATCAGCTCGCGGAAGTTGAGGGTACCCGCGAGGACCACCGCGCCGACCACCGACAGGGTGAGCGGGATCTCGTAGCTGACCATCTGCGCCGCGCTGCGCAGCCCGCCGAGCAGCGAGTACTTGTTGTAGCTCGCCCAGCCGGCGACCAGCAGCCCGACCACCGAGAGGCCCAGGATCGCGAAGAAGTAGACGATCCCGATGTTGAAATCGGCGGCGATGGCGCCCGGCGCGAAGGGGATGACGAGCATGCTCATGGCCGCCGCCATGTAGACCATCCACGGCGCCAGGGTGAAGGTGGCCCGATCGGCCTGGTCGGGGATGTGGTCCTCCTTGGCGAGCACCTTGAAGCCGTGGATCGTGCTCTGGAACATGCCCCACGGACCGACCCGGTTGGGACCGTAGCGCAGCTGGGCGCCGGCGATGATCTTCAGCTCGAGCTGGATCACCACGAAGGCGGTCGGGATGGTCAACACCAGGATCAGGGTGGTGGCCAGCAGGAAACGGCCGAGGCCCAGGACCAGGCTCCAGTCCATCTACTTGTCCACCCCCCGGCATCAGCTTGGGGATCGCCTGCAGGCTGATGAAGCTGGGGTCGCGCATCCGGAACCGATACGGATTCGGCCCCCCGTCGCTGATGGCGTACACGCTGTACAGGCCGCGCGGCGATTCGACCGCGCCATAGGCGCGTCCCGGCTTGGGTCGGATGATGCCCGGCACCTGGGCCTGCACCGGGCCATGGGGCATCTTGTCGACGATCTGGTCAATGAGGTGGATGCTCTGCTTGATCTCGGCGATGCGCTGCAGGTAACGCGCGTTCGAGTCTCCGGCCTGCTGGGTGATGACCTCGAATTCCAGCTCGGGGTAGATCGAGTAGGGATGCGCCTTGCGCACGTCGAACGGCACGCCCGACGCCCGCAGGTTCGGCCCCGAGACGCCCAGCGAGATCGCCTCCTGGCCGGAGAGGACGCCCATCGCGATCGTGCGGGCCCGGAAGACCTCGTTGTCGGTGGACCCCGGCCCGCCACTTCCCGAGGCGGGAGAAGAACTCGTCGTTGGCGTCGAAGTTGACGCCGCCCACCCGGAAGAAGTTGAAGAGCATGCGCTGGCCGCTGATGGCCGAGAGCATGTCGACGATCTCGTCGCGGTTGATGAAGCTGTACAGGATGGGAGTGAGGCCGCCCATGTCGAGCGCCAGGAATCCCATCATCAGGCCGTGGCTGAAGACCCGGTTCAGCTCCACAACCAGGGCGCGGATGTATTCGGCGCGCCGCGGCGCGCGGACTCCGAACAGCTTCTCGAAGGCGATCGCCGGGGCATGCTCGTTGTGCATCGAGGCCAGGTAGTCCATCGGGTCGACATAGGTCAGGACGGTGGTGTAAGTCGCCTCCTCGCACAGCTTCTCGATGCCGCGGTGCAGGTAGCCGAGCACCGGGTCGATGTCGATCACGACCTCGCCGCGCACCTTGACCACCAGGCGCATTACCCCGTGGGTGGAAGGGTGCTGGGGGCCCATGTTGACCAGCATCTCGCCCTCGGCCAGGGTGTAGAGCTCCTCCTCGCGCTCGGTCTCCGGAGGTCGGTCGGGGAGGCCCACTGACTCGAAGCCCGCGTACTCGCCCGCGGGGCGGGGTGCTGGCGCCAGGCCGGCAGCCGCCCGCAGGCGCGCCTCCTCGTCCCGTTCGAGGTCGAGCGGATCGGGGATCTGGACGTCGGAGGTCATGTCTCGCTCTTCACGTGGCCGATCACACCGGGCGCCAGCTCATCGGTGAGCCGGGTCAGGTCCCAGGTTTCGGGCCGCTCCAGCGGGTTGACGCCGGCTGCCGGCGAGTCGGCGGCATCATCGGGCAGGAGGAAGTCCTTTCGCTGCGGGAAGCTGCGGTAGTCGGGCGACATGTAGATCCGGCGCAGGTCGCGGTTGCCGTCGAAGATGATCCCCATCATGTCGTACATCTCCCGCTCGTGGAACATCGCTCCCTCCCACAGGTGGGTGATGGTCGGGATGTGCGGATCGCCGCGATCGACCCGGGCGCGGATCCGCAGCCAGGCGGGGTGCTTGTCGGAGTAGAGGTGGTAGACGACCTCGAAGTGCTGGTCGACGCCGTAGTCGACCGCGGCCGCATCGGCCAGGTACCAGAAGGTCAGCTCGGGATCGTCTCGCAGGCGCTGGAGTAGATCGGGAGCAGCGGCGCCATCGATCTGCACCTCGACTGAGTCCTCATCGGTCCAGAGGCTCCTGGCGAGGTCGGGAAAGCGGTCGAGGAGCAGGCGCACCAGGGCGCCGGCCCTGGCGGGAGCCGTCAGCTGACGTCTCCTTCCCAGTCCTGACGCTGGACCCCGCGGTCGACGTAGGTCGACCACTCGCCGCGACGCTGCTTGACGAGCTCCTGGAGGCGGATCATGCCGTAGATGAGTCCCTCCGGGCGCGGCGGACAGCCGGGCACATAGACGTCCACCGGCATGACCCGATCCACCCCCTGCACCACGCTGTAGCTGCGCTTGAAGCGCCCACCCGAGGTGGTGCAGGTGCCCATCGCCACGCACCATTTCGGCTCGGGCATCTGCTCCCAGAGGCGGACCAGCGGCCCGGCCATCTTGGTGGTCAGGGTCCCGGCCACGATCAGCACGTCCGCCTGACGCGGCGAGGCGCGGAACGGGAACATCCCGAAGCGGTCGATGTCGTTCACGCTGGTCGCAGAGCTCATCATCTCGATGGCGCAGCAGGAGAGGCCCGAGAGGAGCGGCCAGAGGGAGTTGGCGCGGATCAGGTCCAGGATCCAGTCGGCGCGGGTGGGGATCACCTCCAGCAGGCCGTGAAAGCCTCCGTGGGGGTGCTCATCCATGCCGAACTCGCGCAGCTGCTCGTCGCCGGCTGCCTGGTCCGGGATGACGATCGGCGGCTCGCCGAGGAGCTTCTCCTCGTCGATCTTCAGCGCCACTTCAGGTCCCCCTTGCGCCACGCGTAGAGCTCGCCGAAGAGGAGGATCCCCAGGAAGAGCCCGATCAGGACGATCCCCTGCCCGGCAACCGCCCGCACGGTGACGGCCCACAGGTAGACGAAGACGATCTCGACGTCGAAGGCCACGAAGAGCAGGGCGTACAGGTAGAAGGCGAGGCCGAATCGCGACCAGGTGTCGCCGATGGTGTCGATCCCGCACTCGTAGGGCAGGCCCTTCTGCGGGCGCCGACGCCGATGCGTGATGAGCCACGAGAAGAGGATCGTGCCGAAGACGAAGATCGAGGCGGCGATCCCGAACCCGATGACGTAGAGCAGTCCGGTCTGATCCATGCCTGATTCGAGTCTAGCAGTACGTTGCCGGATCGGCCGATCGGCTACCTGCCCAGCCAGGCCGCATCGACCAGGATTCGGAGCCCGTCGCTGACCAGGCTGTGGCCGCCGAGAAGGATGGGGATCGGCGCGTTCCCGGCGGCCTGGGTCAGCTCGGCCAGCCAGGGAGTCGCGATCCCTGGCGCGTCGAGGAAATCGGACGCGAAGCGCTCCTCGGCCGGGGGCCAGTCCGCCGCCCGTGATGACCCCGCGAGCGCGGCCATCAGGACCCGGCTGTCCAGGATCACTCCGTCGCCCAGGCCTGACAGCTCGCCGATCAGGTCCACCGGTCCAAGGCGCTCCAGCCAGTCGGCCAGGAGGGAGCGCGGGGCTTCATTTGGCGCCGAGCGCATCCCCCGCTCCTCGACGAACCAGCGAACTCGGCAGGCGGCCTCGGTCTCCAGGTAGGCGATGGTGCTGGCCGGGATCCGCCCGGCGACCACCAGCTGGGCGCCCCGGTCACGCAGGACGGCCCCGAGCGCCTCCATCCCGGGCACCTCGAGGCTCCCGCCGCCGGGCAGGGTGGCCATCTCGAGGAATCCTGCGACGCGCTGCTCGAGCGGACGCATCCCGGGGAGGCGGGTCGCGAGGCGCAGCAGTGCCAGGTCGAGCGGCGTGTCCACGTCGAAACGCGACCACGGTCGCCTCGAAAGGTCCCGCGACGTCAGGCCGGCGTCCTCGAGGTGGCGGACGGCGGCGTTGTCGGCGGGGCACTCGGCCAGGGCATCAATGGCGGACTCGAGATCACCAGCAACCACGAAGGCATCGGCGCTGAATCGGTTGTTGGCGACGACCTCGCCCGGGACTGGCGAGATGAGCTCCTCGAGCAGTGCGTCGCCGGCCAGGGCAAGGGCTCCAGGTCCTGTGTACCCGACGGCGTCGAGCGCCTGGCCACTACCCCGGGCCTCCTCCAGCGCTGCCCGAGCCGCCGGGGCAAACCACGCCCCCCAGTGGAACGCCGAGCCGGGGACTACGGAGAGCTCGGCCAGCGGTGTCACTGCCGCTCCCGCAGCTCCCAGGCGATGGCTCATCTCCGCGGCGAGGAGGCTCCGGCCGGTGGCGACCACCGACGCATGCGAGCCGAAGGCCTCTCCCGGCCCGGCGGCGACGGGTTGGACGACCAGGACCAGCGGCGCGGGGCGCTCGCTCACCGGCGTCAGGTGCTGCGCGAGGGCCTAAAGCCGCTCGAAGCGCTCGACCGGGAGGACGAAGACCGTGGCGCCGCCGACCTCCACCTCGACCGGGTAGGGCATGTAGAACTCGCCCGGCTCCATGATCGGCGGCATCGGATTGACGAACTGCCGGCGAGCATGGCAGTTGGCGCTGATGATCTCCAGGACGGCATCCACCTGGTCGTCCTCGACTCCCACCAGGATGGTGGCATTTCCCTGCTTGAGGAAGCCACCCGACGACTGCAGCCGGGTGGCCCGGAACTCGCGCTCCAGGAGTGCATCGACCAGGTTCCCAGCGTCCTCGCTGTGCACGATGGCAGTGATGAGCTTCATGCGAGGTGGCTCCCGGCCTCCGGCCCGCGCTTGAGATGGCCCGGCGGAGCGCTGCGCCGGCGCTCCGCCCTGCCCATCAGGCGGCTCAGGCGCGCCCGAAGGCAGCCTTCACGTTCGGCTGGTACAGGTAGTACAGGATCGCTGCCGCGATCAGGATCGAGATGATCGTGCCGCTCAGGTTGGCGCTGTTATTGATGTACTCCACGATGTTCAGGACGATCCCGGCGATCTGCAGGCCGACGCCGAGCGTCCAGGCCCATGGCTTGAGGCCCCAGAAACCGTAGGCCACGACCAGATCGAGGACGCCGATTACCAGCACGATGAGCCCGATGATCGCGACTACGCCGCCGAGGGCGTAGGCGGCCGATGCCACGGCTCCCACCGTCAGCAGTGCCAGACCGCCGAGGATGGCCAGCACGCCGCCGATGGCCGCCAGCACGGCAAGGATGGTGATGCCCGTTGGGCGCTGCATAGTCACTCCGCTCTCCCGCCGCGCGGCCGGCACCATCTCCGCGGCGCCTTGTGAGGTCGCGCGGGCCTCAGCGCGAGTATAGGAGCGTCGCCCTCCCTGATCGAGGGCCGTGCGCGCAGGTCCCCATGCCGTCAGCGCCCGAAGACGACCGGTTCCACGAGGTCGCGAATCAGGGCATCGGCATCGGCCACGCTGCCCGACCCGGCGACCACTCGATAACGTTCTGGCTCGGCTGCGGCCAGGTCGAGGTACGCCTTGCGCACCTTCTCGAAGAAGGCGACTCCCTCGGCGTCCTCGAAGCGGTTCCACTCGCCGTGCCGTTTGCGGCCGAGGCCCACCTCGACCGGCACGTCGATCAGGATCGTCAGGTCGGGAAGCAGGTCGTAGGTGGCGAACCGCTGCAGAGTCCGGATCGCATCGGCGTCGATCCCGTAGGCGGCTCCCTGGTAGGCAAGCGACGAGTCCAGGTAGCGCGCGCACACGACGTGCTCCCCGCGCTCGAGGGCCGGCTGGATGACGCGGGCGGTGTGCTGGGCGCGCGCTGCGGCGAAGAGGAGGGCATCGGCGCGCGGATCGAGGTCGTCGGAGACGCTGCGCTCGTGCAGGACCAGGCGACGCACCTCGTCCCCCAGCGGCGTCCCGCCCGGCTCGCCGGTCAGCACCACCGACTCGCCTCGAGATCGCAGCCACTCGGCCAGGTGGCGTGCGGCGGTCGTCTTGCCGCTCCCGTCGGGTCCCTCCAGGGTGATGAACCGGCCGCGGCGTGGCGGCTCGCTCACCGGACTACCGCCACGCGCGCCCCTCGTCGGGCAGGAGCTCGACCCGACGGTTCGGCTCGGCGCCGCGCGATCGAGACATCAGGTTGCTGCGCTCGGCCATCTGGTGCTGCAGGCGGCGGATGTACGCGTTCTGTGGGGCCAGCTCAACCGGCCGACCATTGCTCTCGACCAGGCCGATCGCCTCCGCCGTCTCGCGCAGCGCCGCCTCGGACGGGTCCGCCTCCAGGTCGAAGAGGCTGGCGAGCAGGTTCTCCATCTGCATGATCGTGTTGGTCTTGAGCACGTAGATGGGGATCCCACTCGTCTCGGCGTCGCGCAGCGCCGACGGCTTGCGGCGGTAGTAGTTGCGGAGGGTGACCACGCCATCGGCCTCGTCCAGCTCGCGGGCGACGGTGACCGGCACGCCCAGCTCGCGGACCGATTGCTCGAGGCGCTTGCGGCTGACGCCGAAGCCAAAGAGGCTGATCGGCCGATGCGCTCGTCCGGCAATGGCCGGCCGGCTGGGGGCGCTCACCTCCGCCTCGCCGACGATCGAGTCGCGCAGCGCCACCTCGATGTGGCGGCGTGGATCGGAGGCCTCCGACGGCTCGGAGCGGTCGCCGCTGAGCCGCTCGCCGGGAAGGGAGCGCTGGCCGCGACCAGGGTCGCGCGTGAAGCCCCGCCCAGGAAGCGGCCGCAGGCCCATGGCGCCGCCTCCGCCGCGACCCCGGCCGTATGACCCGAACGAGCTCATCGGCTCGAGCGCTGCGAAGGCCGCCGTGCCCGATGGCGTCTCGCTGATCTTGTAGTCGTACTTCGTGGCGGCTCGCACCTCGCCCTTCTCCCGCCAGCGCGACTCGGGCGGCACCATGTGGCCGCGCAGGATGGCGTCGACCGTCTCGGCCACGTTGCGATGGACGATCACGTTGTCGCGCTCGACGATCTCGACCACCACGTCGAAGGTCGGTGGCGCCTTGCGCTCGAGGACCGTCTTCTGGGTTCCGCGGCGTCGGGCCTCCTCGTCCCCCAGGGTGACGGTCTGGATGCCGCCGATCAGGTCGGAAAGCGTTGGGTTCAGCATCAGGTTGTCGAGCGTGTTGCCGTGCGCGGTGCCGACCAGCTGCACGCCCCGCTCGGCGATGGTGCGGGCCGCGGCGGCCTCCAGCTCGGTTCCGATCTCGTCGATGACGATCACCTCGGGCATGTGGTTCTCGACCCCCTCGATCATCACCGCGTGCTGCTCGGTGGGGGTTCGCACCTGCATCCGCCGTGCGTCGCCGATCCCCGGGTGCGGGATGTCGCCGTCCCCGGCGATCTCGTTGCTGGTGTCGACCACGATCACCCGCTTGCCGAGGTCATCGGCGAGGACGCGCGCGACCTCGCGCAGCATGGTGGTCTTGCCGATCCCGGGCCGCCCCAGCAGCAGGATGCTCTGCCCGCTCTCGGCCATGTCGCGGATGATGTCGATGGTGCCAAAGACCGCCCGTCCGATGCGGCAGGTGAGCCCCACCACCTTGCCGGCCCGGTTGCGGATGGCACTGATCCGATGCAGCGTGCGCTCGATCCCGGCGCGGTTGTCGTCCCCGAACGCCCCGATATGCTCGATGACGTAAGCGATATCGGCCTCGGTCACCTCGCGCTCGAGGAGCTCCTCCTCGCCGTGCGTGAAGCGGGCCTCGGGACGTCGTCCAAGGTCGAGGACCACCTCGAGCAGGTCCGATCGCGTGGCGAAGGTTCGAAGACGCGCCACGATCTCCGGCGGCAGCGCCGTCAGCAGGGCGTCCAGGTCATCGGTCGTCGCTTGTCTTGACATCTGGTTGGGTGCGTCTCCCGGGGTTGGCATCAGATCGCCGGTACCATGGCCGGCTGGCGGACTCGGGCGCGGACCTCACGGACAAGGGTCGTGACCCTGCCGATCGATGCGAACCCGGCGGCTTCAGCGGCGCGCAGGCCGCTCGACTCGTATGTTCGCACCGGTGAGAGGATCCCTGCTGAGGCGGCCTCGCTGCCCATCGACACCAGTACGGCCCGCAGGAAACCGGCGCCGTCGGTGCCGTCTCGCACCAGGAAGCGCAGGTAGTGCGGTCCCTCCTTGCACACGCCGTGCTGCGCGAAGCCCGCGGCGCGCTGTCCTTCGGGCAGGAGCCAGGCAGTGACCGCGTTGAAATGGAGCAGGGGGTTGAGGCTGCTGCGGGGCACCACGCCCTCGTGGCCGACCGGCTCCCAGTCTGCCGCCGCGTAGCCCTCGACCCGCGCGATGGCCGGCGGGGTGGTGTGGCTCCACAGGTCGAAGAGGTGCCATGCGTCCGGAGTGCCGACCGCCTGCAGATTGGCGGCCTCGGCCGGCGCATGCTCGGCACCATCGCGCCCGTGGGATCCGCGAGGGATGGCGCCACGTAGCCAGGAACGCGGCCCGCGGACCGGCTGCGGCGGGCGGTACCAGATCTCCTCCTGGGCGTAGGCCATGAAGCCGAGCTGGGCGAAGAGCTCCATGTTCTCCGGCACGTCAGAGCAGGCGGCGTGGAAGCGGGCGACGTCGTGCTTGGCCCCCTCGTCCACGAGCGCGCTGAGGAGGGCGAAGCGCACTTCGGTGGCCATCGGCGAGTCATCGGCGTCCAGCTCGATGATCACCCAGTCGTCGCGGCGGGGCTCCTCAATGGCGCGGCAGCTGCCCACCAGCTCCCCGTCCGACTCGGCCACGAGGTGCACCGACGGCGAGCGGCGCGGCAGCCAGGACGGCATGAAGGTGGCCAGGCTGATCTGCGGACGGGTGGCCGATGGAGCGGGAACGCCGAGCGAGCGCCGATAGCCCTCGGCGGAAAGGTGCACCCGGCGGGAGAGCTCGACCAGCGATTGACGATCGGTGAGACGCGCCGCGCGGACCGCTCCCGCCACGTCGGTCATGGGCCGGTCGTTCCTCGCTCGGCCTCGATCAGCTCCAGGAGGAGCCGATGCATTCGTCGGTCATCGGTCAGCTCCGGATGGAAGGCGGTGGCCAGCACCTTGCCCTGGCGGACGGCGATCGGGCGCCCCGACTGGTCGCGGGCAAGCACCTGGACCTCGGGTCCGGCATCGGTGACGACCGGAGCCCGGATGAAGACACCGTGGAGCGGTTCGTCGCCCAGCTCGGGGATCTCCACGTCCGACTCGAAGGAGTCGAGCTGACGCCCGTAGCCGTTGCGCTGCACCGCGATGTCCAGGAGGCGGAGGACCGGCTCATCGCCATCGGTGATTCGATCCGCCAGCAGGATCATGCCGGCGCAGGTGCCGAAGACGGGTGCGCCGCCCCGGGCCAGCGCCGCGATCGGCTCGCGCAGCCCGTAGCGATCGACGAGCTTGCGCATGGTGGTCGACTCCCCGCCGGGAAGGATCAGCGCATCTATGCCGACGAGGTCACGCGGGAGGCGCACCAGCACCGGCTCCGCGTCGATCGCCCGGATAGCGTTTGCGTGCTCACGGAAATCGCCCTGCAGGGCCAGGATCCCGATCCTGCGCCTCTTTGACTGCGTGCCCGGGTCGGCCCGCGGGGCGAGCGTCGGTACGGAGGCCGGCTGTGGCATCGGTCTTCCTCCGCCTACCAGCCGCGGATGGCGAGGCGCTCCTCCGCCGGGATCTCGGACAGCTCGAGTCCGCGCATCGCCTCGCCCAGCCCGGCGCTCACCTCGGCCAGGATCTCGGCATTGTCGTAGTGGGTGGTGGCCATCACGATGGCCCGCGCCACGAGCTCCGGATTCTCGCTCTTGAAGATCCCGCTTCCGACGAAGACCGCCTGCGCGCCGAGCTGGCGCATGAGCGAGGCGTCCGCTGGGGTCGCCACGCCACCCGCGCTGAAGTTCGGGACGGGGAGCTCCCCCAGTCGCGCGGTCTGATTGACGACATCGACGGGGGCACGCAGCTCCTTGGCCGCGGCGAAGAGCTCGTCCTCGCGCATCCCGGCCAGCTCGCGGATCCCCTTCATCACCGCGCGCATGTGACGGACCGCCTCGACGATGTTGCCGGTCCCGGCCTCGCCCTTGGTGCGGATCATCGCCGCCCCCTCGCCGATCCGCCGCAGCGCCTCGCCCAGGTCGCGACAGCCGCACACGAAGGGCACCCGGAACTGGTGCTTGTCGATGTGATGCTCCTCGTCGGCGGGGGTCAGCACCTCCGACTCGTCGATGAAGTCGACCTCGAGCTGCTGCAGGATCTGCGCCTCGGCAATGTGCCCGATCCGGCACTTGGCCATGACCGGGATGCTGACCGCATCCTTGATCTCCTCGATCAGCTTGGGGTCGGACATGCGGGCCACGCCGCCGAACTTGCGGATGTCGGACGGCACGCGCTCAAGCGCCATGACCGCCACGGCGCCCGCCTCCTCGGCGATGCGCGCATGGTCGGCCGTGACGACGTCCATGATCACGCCGCCGGAGAGCATGCGGGCAAGCCCGACCTTGGTTGCCCAGGTGCTGGTCTCGATGATCGCCATACAGCCTCGCGCTGATCCGTGCTCAGCCACGCATTGTACTCGGGGCCTGATCGGGCCCCAAGGAGCCCGATCCGCCAGGCGGACCCCCCGCCGCGCGGTTGCTATGATCCGCGCACGAGAGACGCGGAATGATCAACGCACCGGTACTGGTCCTGAACCAGAATTACGAACCCCTCAACGTCTGCGACATCAGGCGCGCCTTCAACCTGCTCGGAGCGGACAAGGCCGAGCTGATCGCCCGCAACCACCAGGTGATCCATACCCCCACGCTCGCCATCCCGGCGCCATCGGTCATCAGGCTCATCTACCTGGTCCGCCGGCCGCGGCCACGGGTCAAGCTTTCGCGGCGCGAGGTCTTCGCCCGCGACGGGCACGCCTGCCAGTACTGCGGAGCGATCAGCCGCGACCTGACCATCGACCACGTGATGCCCAAGCATCGCGGCGGCCGCCACGAGTGGGAGAACCTTGTCGCCGCCTGCCGGGCGTGCAACCACCGCAAGGGGAGCAAGACCCTGTCCGAGGCCCGCATGCACCTGCTTCGCGAGCCGCGTGCCCCGCGCGCCGACGTCCGCTACCTCTTCGGCACCTACCTGAGCGACGACCGCAACGAGCCCTGGCGGACCTTCCTCTTCCTCGACGACTCGCGCGCCAAACGCTCATAGCGCCGATGCGCGACGGCGATCCACTCAGGATCCGCCTCCCCGAACAGGTACGGACCGTACTCGCCCGGCTGATCGAGGCCGGGGAGGAGGCCGCTCTGGTCGGCGGCGGCGTGCGTGACCTGCTTCACGGCGACGATCCGGCGGACTGGGACGTGGCCACCTCCGCGCCGCCGGAGCGCGTCGCCGAGCTCTTTCCCGGCTCGACCTGGGAAAACCCCTTCGGGACGGTGACCGTGCGAGACCCCGATGGTGCTCGAGGTGTCGAGGTGACCACCTTCCGGCTCGAGGGTGCCTACCGCGACCAGCGACGGCCGGACTTCACCATCAACGCGGTCGCCTGGCTTCCCGAGGAGCTCGCCACCGGAACGGGCAAGCTGGTCGATCCGTTTGGGGGCAGCCAGGACATCGAGCGCCGGGTCCTGCGCGCCGTGGGCGATCCCAGTGCCCGATTCGAGGAGGACGCCCTGCGGCTCGTGCGAGCGGTCCGCTTCGCGACCCGCTTCGAGCTCGAGATTGATCCGGCGACGGAAGCGGCCATCCGCGAGCACGCGGCGGCTGCGGGGACGCTCTCCGGCGAGCGGGTGCGCGACGAGCTGTTTCGCATCCTGGCCGGGTCCCGGCCTCCATCGCTGGCCTTCGCCCTCATGGAGCGGCTCGGCCTGCTGACGGTGCTCCTGCCCGAGCTGGCGGCGCTGCGCGGAGTGCCGCAGGCAAAGCGGCTGGAAGGTGACGCCCTCGACCACTCCCTGCGCACCGCGGATGTGCTGCCGGCCAGCGATCCCGCGCTCCGCTTGACCGGCCTGCTCCATGACCTGGGCAAGGCGACAACCCTGGCCGATGGCCACTTCATCGGTCATGAGAGCGCTGGTGCCGAGCTGGCCGAAGGAGTTCTGAAGCGCCTCCGATCGCCACGCGCCGAGATCAGCCGGATCGCTCGGCTGATCAGGCTGCACATGTTCGCCTACCGACCGAGCTGGACCGATGCCGCGGTGCGCCGCTTCGTTCGCCGCGTGGGCGTCGACCTGCTCGACGACCTTTTCGCGCTGCGCGCCGCCGACAACGCCGCCTCGGGCACTGGCGAGCCCGCCTCCGGCGGGATCGACGAGCTCCGCGCGCGCGCCGCAGCGGTGGCCGCCAGCGGCCCGCTGGACACTGGACAGCTGGCGATTCGCGGCGACGACCTGGTCGCCGAGCTGGCAATCGCGCCCGGCCCGGAGATCGGCCGGTTGCTGGCAAGGCTGCTCGACGCCGCCATCGATGACCCGTCACTGAACGAGCGCGAGCGCCTGCTGGAGCTCGCTCGCGAGTTGCACGTCTCCTAGACGGCAAATCGGGCGCTGCTACAATCGGCGATCCGGAGCGCGTGCCCTCGCGCCGTCGGTCAAGGAGCGGAGGTTCCGTAACCCCAAGATGACCGCCCTCGAGCGCCCAGGGGCGCGCCTCGAGCATCGGCTGACCCGGCCGAACGTCTCGCTCGCCGAGCTGTACGCGGCGGTCGACCTTGCCCTCGAGCACGACCTGGCGGGACTCACCGTCAGCCCGTGGCTGGTGCGCCCTGCCCAGCGGCGGCTTGGCGCGTCACGCTTGCGGCTCGGCACGGTGATCGGCGACGGGCATGGCGGGCAGCTCGGCAGCGTCAAGGCCTACGAGGCCTCCAAGGCCCTGGAGCACGGGGCCACCCAGCTGGACTTCGTGATGAATGGCGGTGCCCTGGTCTCCGGCGACGACCAACTGGTCCTGGACGACATGCTCTCGGTGATCGAGATGGCGCACGCGGCGCTCGCCGCGGCCGGCGTGATCATCGAGGCCGCGCCGCTCGGCGAGGAGCTGGTGCGCAGGGCATGCCGGATCGCCGAGCGGGCGGGCGCCGACTACGTCGTCACGTCGACCGGTGACGCGTCGCCGCAGCACGCGATCGCGCGAGCCGCGCTCGAGCGCGACAGCCTGGGCCCGCGCATCTCGGTGGTCGCTGCCGGGCGCTTCGAGAGCGCTGCAGAGATCGTTGACGTCCTGCATGCCGACGCAACCCGCGTCTCCTGCGCCCTCTCCCCAAACCTGGTGGCCGACACCCTGGCGGCGCTGGGCGGGCAGACGCCGATGGCCACCGTGGCCGCCCGCTGAGCAGCGAGTCGAGAGGGAGCGAGGGATGCGGATCCTTGTCGTCGGAGGCGCCGGGTACGTCGGCTCGACGAGCGTGGAGACCTTCGTCGACGCCGGGCATGACGTGACCGTCTATGACGACCTGTCGACCGGCCATGCCGCGGCGGTCGTGCGGCCGGCGCGCCTGGTGCGCGGCTCGATCGAGGATCGCCAGAAGCTGCAGCAGCTCCTGCGCTCCGAGCGGATCGACGCAGTCCTCCATTGCGCTGCCAAGTCGCTGGTCGGCGAGAGCCTCGCTGATCCAGGCCTCTACTACCGCAGCAACGTGGCCGGTGGCGTCAGCCTGCTGGAGGCGATGCGCGGCGCCGGCGTCAACCGCATGGTGTACTCGTCGACGGCGGCCGTGTATGGCGAGCCGCGCCGGGTCCCGATCGCCGAGGCTGACCGGACCGAGCCGATCAATCCCTATGGCGCCACGAAGCTCGCTTTCGAAGGTGCGATGCGCTGGTTCGCGGCCAGTCACGAATTTCGTGCCATCAGCCTTCGCTACTTCAACGTGGCCGGCGCCACGGAGCGCAATGGCGAGGACCACGATCCGGAAACACACCTGATCCCGCAGGTGCTGCGGGTGGCCACCGGCGAAGCGACCCACGTGCAGATCTTCGGCCAGGGCTACCCGACCCCCGACGGGACCTGCATCCGCGACTTCATCCACGTTCGCGACCTGGGCACCGCGCACCTTCTGGCCCTCGAGGCCACCGCGGAAGGCGACTCGAGCCTGGAGGTCTACAACCTCGGGTCGGCGGCCGGGTTCAGCGTGCGCGAGGTGGTCGAGGCCGCCCGCAAGGTGACCGGACGCGGCATCGCCGCCCGGGTCGTGAAGCGTCGCATGGGCGATCCCCCCGTGCTGGTCGCCTCGTCCCGCCGTGCCCGACGCGAGCTGGGCTGGCAACCCGAGCATTCCAAGCTGGAGCAGATGCTGGCCGATGCCTGGGCCTGGCGCCTGACCCACCCGGCCGGCTATTCCCGCCAGCCCAGGACCGATGGCCTGACCCTTGATCGCGGATCATCGGAGCCACGCGGCGAGCGTCCCGCCTCTCGATCGGCCTCCGCCTCCGCATAGGCTGGCGCAGCGGTCTGAACAGGCTCGCAGAGGGCCGGCGAAGGGGCCGCATGGTACGATCGCGCCGATTTCATCCCGTGGAGCCCCGTTTGCCAGAAGCTGAATCCCCCGCCGCGCCGCGCAGAGCGCGCGCGCCAAGACCCCCCGGGTCACCGCCCCCTCAGAAGACCTTCGCCGACGACAGCGCCGATTCGCCGTTCCTCGCCGCCGTGCTCGCCAGCCAGCGCCATCACCGCTTCGGCGAGATCGAGCTGCCGGTCACCATCGCTCGCGCCATCGAGAAGATGGGCTTCACCACGCCGACCGAGGTGCAGGCGCGTGCCATCGGGCCCCTGCGGGCCGGAAAGGACCTGATCGGGCAGGCGCAGACCGGCACCGGGAAGACGGCCGCCTTCGGAATCCCGATTGTCGAGAAGGTCGACCCCGCCGGCCAATACGTCCAGGCACTGGTCCTCACCCCGACCCGTGAGCTGTGCGTGCAGGTCACCGAGGAGATCCGGCGGATCGGCGTCTTCCGCAACGTCGCGACCGTGGCGATCTACGGCGGGTCGAGCATGGATCGGCAGGTTGCCGCCCTGAAGCGCGGCGCGCAGGTGGTGGTCGGCACCCCCGGCCGGGTCCTCGACCTGATTCGCCGCGGCGAGCTCCGGCTGGACCGGGTGAACACCGTGATCCTGGACGAGGCCGATCGGATGCTCGACATGGGCTTCATCGTTGACGTCGAGACGATCCTGTCTCGTTGCCCCCGCCAGCGGCAGACGGCCCTCTTCAGCGCCACGATGCCGTACGCGATCCTGCGCATCTGCGATCGATTCATGGACAAGGACGCCGAGCACATCGTCGTCCGGCCCGAGATGCGGACCGTCGAGACGGTCCGCCAGCTGGTCTACTTCGTTGCCGAGCAGGACAAGGTCGCGGCGCTGCTCGAGATCGCGGCCCAGTTCGGGTTCGATCGGCTCCTGGTCTTTCGTCACACCCAGATCGGCGTCGATCGCCTGGCAGCCACCCTGGCGCGGCGCGGCAAGAACGTCGCCGCCCTGCACGGCGGCCTGTCGCAGCGCGAGCGGGACCGGACCCTGGCCGAATTCCGTGCCGGCAAGGTGCAGTTCCTGGTGGCGACCAATGTCGCCTCCCGCGGCCTGGACATCGAGGATCTCCCCTACGTCGTGAGCTATGACATCCCCGAGGACGCCGATACCTACGTGCACCGCGTGGGACGCACGGCACGCGCGGGCAAGCAGGGAACCGCGATCACTTTCGTCGGCGAGTGGGACCTGGCCGCGTGGGACCAGATTCGCACAGAGGTAGGCGCCGAGGTCGAAGAGGGACAGCTGAAGCTCTACGACCGCGGCTGAGCTCTGAACCAACTCGTGCTCGGGGCGGTACTTGATTGAGCCGATGACCGAGCAGGCACCGCTGCTGCCACAGCGCGCCAGGCTTGTGGAGGCCGTACTGGCCCGGTGACCGATTGCTGGCGCGCCTTCAGGACCGCCACATCTCGCTGACCGATGCCGCCGGTCAATCCGTCGACGACCAGTTCCTCGAGCTGGCCGGCGTCCTGGGCGAGGCGATCGACGCTGATGCTGCCGTGGTCGATGGCGTGTGGACCGCGCAGCCCTTCATCGGCAATGGCCAGGAGCTGCGGCGGCGTGCCCAGGCCCTCGTGGAAGAAGGGCTGGTCGACAAGCCGCCCGACCCGACCGAGCTGGAGACGCGCCGCGCGTTCGTGGCGGTCGACCTCGTCGAGCTGGATGGCGCCTCGCTGCGGGAGATCCCGTACGCGGAACGGCGACGGCTTCTCGAATCGGTAATGCAGGAGAGCGGCAGGGTGCGCATCTCGCCGGCGGTGAGGGTGCCGGTTCAGCCCTGGCTGGACGCCTGGCGCAGCAACGGCTTCGCGTTCTACATGGCCAAGCATGTCAACTCCCGCTACCACCCAGGCGAGGTCGCCGAGGACTGGCTGGTCCTGCGTGCCAAGGCGGACAGGACGCCCGCGCCTCGCAGGCGGCTCTTCGGCAGGCGCTCGACAACGGTCGATCCGTCCGAGTAACGGGGCCCGCTGGAGGGGCGGTCGACCGAGGCCGTCAGCCGTGGTCGGGAGCGTGGCCGCCGCCCCGTGCTACGCTTTGGGCCGCCCGAGGAGGTCCCAGCTCTGACGACCCACTCAGCCTCGCCGGCCGATTCGGCGCTCGACGACAAGGGCCTCGCAGAGGTCCGCCGCGTGGTCAGCGCCGACCTGATGGTTGGCATCCCGAGCTTCGGCAACGCAGCCACCATCGGCTACGTGGTCCGCGCGGCGACGGCCGGCATGGTCCAGTATTTCCCGGATCTCAAGCCGGTCCTGGTCAACTCCGACGGAGGCTCCCCCGACGACACGCCGCACGTCGCGGTCAGCACCGAGAGCCCCGACTACATCGAGAAGATCATCCTGGTGGCGCCGCGCCACAAGCTGCGCCGGATCAGCGTCACGTATCGCGGCCAGAGCGGGAAGGGGACCGCCGTCCACGCCCTCTTCGAGATCGCGCGCGAGCTCAAGGTGCAGGCGATGGTGATGGTCGACTCCGACCTGCGCAGCATCGTCCCCGAGTGGGTCGAGCTGCTGGCCGGCCCGATCCTCAAGGGCGGCTACGACTTCGTCGCCCCGCTCTACGCGCGCTACAAGTACGACGGCACCATCACTAACTCGATCAGCTACCCACTCACGCGGGCGCTCTACGGTGCCCGCATCCGGCAGCCGATCGGCGGCGACTTCGCGGTGAGCGGTGACCTCATCGGCCGCCTGCTTGAGCTCGACACCTGGGACGACTCGACCGCCCGCTTCGGGATCGACATCTGGATGACCCACTCGGCCATCAACGAGGGGTTCGCCGTGTGCCAGGCACGCCTGGGCGCCAAGATTCACGACGCCAAGGACCCCGCCTCCGACCTGGGGCCTATGTTCCGCCAGGTGGTCGGCACCCTCTTCCGCCTGGCCGGCCACTACGAGGACCGCTGGCTGGCGGTGCGCGGCTCGCACCCGATCCCGGAGTACGGCTTCGAGCGGGTCGTCGCGCCGGAGGAGATCAGCGTCAACCTGGGCAAGCTGGTCGACGGCTTCGAAAATGCGCGACCGACCCACCGCGAGACGTGGGCCGAGATGCTCGCCCCCGAGCAGTTGGAGCGGGTGATGCAGATCGACTGCAGCGATGCAGCCGCCTTCCGATTTGCGGCCGAGCTGTGGATCCGCTGCCTGTATGACACGCTGATCGCCTTCAACCGGCCGGGAGCCGAGCGAGAGAAGCTCCTCTCGGCTCTCACGCCGCTCTACTTCGCCCGCACCGCGGGCTTCATCGTCGAGACCGCCGACATGACCACCGACCAGGCCGAACGGGTGATCGACGCGGTCGCGCACGAGTTCGAGCAGCTCAAGCCGTACCTGGTGAGCGGCTGGCGGTCGATGCGCGACGCGACCGCCTGATGGCCCGCAGCCGCCAGCCATACCGCGTCCTGCTGCCCCTCGCGAATCCGAGAACGGCTCGCGACCTGGTGCGCATCGGCTCCGGCGTGAGCCCCAACCGGAGGACGGAGATCACCGGGCTGGGGATCGTGGAGGTGCCCGAGGGGTTCTCGCTGGCCGATGGCGCGATCGCGGCTCGCACGACGCGCCGGCTCCTGCAGCGCGTCCTGGACTTCGGCGACGAGGAGGGGGTCGAGATCCGGACGATGGTCCGCATCAGCCGCAAGGCGTCCGACGGGATCATCGAGGCGGTCGCCGAGGAGGGGGCAGACCTGATCATCTTCGGCTGGGGAGGGCCGCCCTCGCCGCGCAAGGTGGCACGTGCCGACGAGGCGGACCGCGACGCCTCCCTCCGCGGGCGCCCGATCGAGCCGCGTCCCACCTTCTCCGAGACGATCGACGCGGTGGTCCGCGACTCGCCGTGCGACATCGCGGTCGTCAAGCAGCGCGGCGTGAACGAGGTGCGCTCGATCCTGGTGCCGGTCCGCGGCGGGCCTCATGCCTCGCTGTCGATGCGCCTGGCGCGCGACCTGTCACGACGCTTCAAGGCCGAGCTGGTCGTCATGCACGTTGCGCCGAAGGGGATCGGCGAGCGTGCCCGCCATCGACAGCAACAGGCGTTGGACCGCTTCATCGCCGAGCACGGCGGCGGACGACGCGTCCGGGGGTTGCTGCGCGAAGCTGCATCGGTCCGAACCGCCATCCTGCGCGAGGCCGCGCACCACGACCTGGTGGTGATGGGCGCATCGGCCCAGCCCTCGAACGCCACCCCTGAGGGTCGCTTCCTCTTCGGGGTCGTCGCGGAGACGGTTGCCGCCAAGGCCAAGCCGACCGTGATCGTGGTCAAGACCCGCCAGGCGCTGGCCGCCGGCACCTTCGACGACCTGCGGGCGGCCGAGGGGTCGTTCGCCGCGGCCGATGCCTTCGTGGAGCGCAGCACCTCGCTCTCGGCGCTCGTCGACCAATGGTTCGCCGAGAACACATTCCATGCCGGCGAGTTCCGCGACATCGCCAAGCTCGTCGAGCTCAAGGAGCGCCAGGGGATCACGATTAGCGTCGGTCTGCCCGCGCT
>VBJX01000146.1 GCA_005879775.1 Chloroflexota bacterium | reverse complement strand
CGACGCTGGCGACCGGCGGGCGCTTCCTGGATCGGCCGGTTGCCGAAGAGAACCCGGCCTTCAAGCAGCTGATTCCATATGTCGTGGTGCGGGACCGCGAGCGGATCTTCCTGATGGAGCGGACCGCCGCCGGCGGCGACTCGCGGCTGCATCGGAAGGCGAGCATCGGGGTCGGCGGGCACCTCAATCCGGTTGACGAGGGCGACGATCCGTTGACGGCTGGCCTGCGCCGCGAATGGGCCGAGGAGCTCCTTGCCAACTGGGAGCCGCGCTTCGAGCTCGTCGGTCTGCTCAACGACGACTCGAATGCGGTCGGATCGGTCCACCTGGGAGTCGTCTTCACCGTCGAGGCCGATGGTCGCTCGATCGAGGTACGCGAGCACGACAAGCTGAGCGGTCACTTCGCTGCTCCCGACGAGGTGCGTGCCGCGTGGGAGCAAATGGAGACCTGGTCGCGCCTGGTGGCCGAGCACCTGCTGGGGAGCCGCGTCGGATAGCCGCGTCCGGTAGCCGTTCCGTTTGCGGCTGGAGCACGTAACGACGAACCAGGGGCGGATACGGGCCGAAATCGCCCTCTGCATGTCGCCTATTTGCTCGACTCGCAAACGCCCATCAAGAACGCGGCTCCGACTCGTCGGTAATGGCTGCATCTGCAAACGGTGGCGGATCGGACCCAGAAAAAGAGGCTGAACGAGCCCCTGCGTATACTCGGCGCATGTCTGCCGTGCGGCGAGCCATCGCCATCGCGGCCCTCCTCCTGGGCGTGGCCTCCCTCGCAGCCCCTGCCGCCGGAGCGGGGGATCACGTCACCCGGCTCCACCTGAGCGGAGTGATCGACCAGATCAACGCGGCCTACATGGAGGAGGGGATCAAGGCCGCCGGCTCATCGGGCGCCGCCGCGGTCCTCATCGTGATCGACTCGCCGGGCGGCGAGTTGACGAGCATGGACCGCATCCTGGAGGCGATCCTGGCCAGCCCGATCCCGGTCATCACCTGGGTCGCCCCCGAGGGCGCCCGTGCGGGGAGTGCGGCGACCTTCGTGACCCTGGCCGGCGACGTGGCCGCCATGGCACCGAGCACGAACATCGGCGCCGCCTCGGTCGTCGGCAGCGGTGGCGAGGACCTGCCCACCACGCTCGACCGCAAGATCACCAACGATGCGGTGGCGCGCATCACCGAGCTGGCGCGCAACCACGGGCGCAACGAGACGTGGGCCGAGAGCGCGGTCCGCGATGCCGCCAGCGCGTCGGTGACCGAGGCGCTCAGCATGAGTCCGCCGATCGTCGACCTCGAGGCGGCCGACACCGATGCGCTCTTCGCGGAGATCGACATCGGTCACCGCTCCGACGGCTACGCCTACACCTTCAACGGTGAGCCGCTCCCGCGCCTCTCGGGCCTGCCGGTCATCGACGCCAACATGAACATCGGGCAGCAGTTCCTGCACCTGCTCTCCGATCCGAACATCGCCTTCATCCTGTTCACGATCGGCTTCTACGGGATCCTCGCCGAGCTCTTCCACCCCAACCTGGTGAGCGGGGCGCTGGGGGCGATCGCCATCCTGCTGGCCTTCATCGGCTCCAGCAGCCTGCCCCTCAACGTGGGCGGCCTCTTCCTGATCCTGCTGGGGATCGGCCTCTTCATCCTGGAGCTGCACTTCACCAGCTACGGCTTCCTGACGGCGGGTGGGGTGGTCTGCTTCGTGCTGGGCGCGTTCGCCCTGTACACCGGGGTCGACGTCAACAACCCGGTTCGAGTTGGCGTCAGCCCGATCATCATCGTGGGCGCCATCCTCCTCTCGCTGGCCTACTTCTTCCTGCTTATTCGCGGCCTGCTGCAGATGCGCGCCAGGCGAACGACCACCCTGCCGATTGCCAGCCTGGTTGGCGCCGGCGGCACGGCACAGACCCTCATCTCACCCACCGGCATCGCCTATGCTGGCGGCGAAGCGTGGTCTGCCCGCAGTCGTGGGGGCGAGATCAGACCCGGCAACCCGCTGCGGGTGGTGGGAGTCGAGGGGCTCGAGCTCATCGTCGAGCCGGAGGAGAAGGATGGCTGACGCAGTCGCCGCGCGCACCCTGGCCGATCCTGCCCGCAGCGCCTCACGACCCAACGGCGTTGCCGTCGTCGACGGCGCGGGTGGCGCGCTGACCGAGTGGTTCCTGGACGGCGTCTCCGCCGAGCTGACGGCACGAGGCTACCCGGTGCAGCGCGAGCGCCAGCGCGACGCCACCGACATCGACGAGAACGTGCGGGTGGTGCTCAACGCGGTCGATGCCGATGAGCCGCGCAGCTTCCGCCGCCGCTCGAAGGAGATCTTCGTGATCGGGGTGGCGGAGCTTCCCGACAAGCCGGATGACATGCTGCGGGCCGGCTATCCGCTCCTCGTGCGCTCGCTCTCGAACGTGTTCCTGCCGATCGCGCGCAACGGCGGCGGCCCCGAGGCCTACTTGATCACGATGGAGCAGGGCTTCCACCGCATCGCCGATGAGCCCGATGACGCGACCTTCTTCGCGCGGGTCGTGGACCGGATCGTGCCGCTGGCCGAGTCGCGGCTGGTGATCGACAACCGCTTCGTCCCCGACCTGCCCCGCGAGCTGTGGGAGGGCGACGAGCAGACGCGCTCCATCTACCGCGCCGGATTGCGCCTCGCCGAGCTCGACCTGCTGCCGGCCCCCTGGCCGATCGACGAGATCCTGACGCCCGACGAGCTGCGTCAGTCCGGCGACGCCTTCTGGATGAGCGCCAGCGGGGTCGACAAGAGCCATCTGCGCCAGGTCGGCAGCGAGATCCTGCTGGTGACCGGCTTCGATGCGCGGCGGGGCGTGATCCGGTTGAGCGTTCCGCCCGACGTCAAGCCGCGGCGCGTGTCGGTGGATGCCATCGAGCACCTGACCATCTACCGCGAGCACCCCGAGGTCGGGGCGATCCTGCACGTCCACGGCTGGGTCCCCGGCGCAACGTCGACCGAGGCGGTCTACCCATGCGGCACCGAGGAGCTGGCGCTGGAGGTGGCCGAGCTGGTGCGCAAAGCGCCGGACCCCGGGCATGCGGTGATCGGGCTCAAGAACCATGGGCTGACGATCACCGGCGAGACCCTGGACGAGATCCTGGAGCGG
>VBJX01000145.1 GCA_005879775.1 Chloroflexota bacterium | reverse complement strand
AACTACAGCCATGTTTTGGCTCACGTTGGCTCCCACGAGCGCCCAGCGCTCTCCCACAGCCAGGAAACAGTGATCGCGGGCGCAACTTGATCGTTAGGAGCGCTCAGCGCACATCAGGAAAACGGGCCGCGTATGACGATGCCGTGCCGGACAGGTCGGCACGGCATCCCGTCGAGAGACGGATCGGTCTAGCTGGTGGCGCCGATCCCCGCGTGCATCACCTCGGGGACCTTCCACTCAGTCAGCTGGTCGGAGAGGACGCGGCGCGCCTCCTCGATCTTGTCAACGCCAATGGCGATGGTCGCCTGGCCATCGGTGTACGTGACCGGCGCGAACAGCTCGATGTTCACGCCAGCATCGGCGAGCTTCTTGGCAGTCTTGGCGGCGGTGCCTGGCTTGTCGTCGAGCCAGATCGTCAGCACCGGGACCTCGTGGTACTCGATGCCCGCCCCCGTCAGCGCCGTGCGCAGACCGGTCTCGTCGCGTGCCAGGAAAGCTGAGCCACCGCGAGAGCCGACGCCCAGGCAGACGGCAGCAACGTTGATGTCGTACTGCGCGATCGCCGATGCCTGCCGGGCAAACTCACCCGGCCGGTTGGCAGTTTCGATGATGAAAGCCTGCATGGAAGCATTCCTCCTGCAGCGCCCGAGCGGAAGCCCCTGCCTGGTCCACGGGGCCGCTGCCACGGACGGGTCCGCTCGGCAGTGAGAGTCGGACACTGTCGCGGGTGGCCCCAGTTGGACCACGCCTCAACACCCGCCCGGAACCCCTATTTTCCTCCTCTGGGGAGGGGGTGTCCAACCACGCGGAAGCCACGCACGAGCCGCGCGGGAGCCACGCTCAGGTGTGGCGATGCCGAAGCGTCTAGTCGCTGGGCGACTGAAATTGCGCGTGAGGGGTGAGCTCGGGCGCGATTTCAGTCGTGGGCCGACTCAACCGTGAGAGAGACCGGTCAATCCAGGCGCCCCAGTGCCATTTCAGTCACCAGAGCACTAACGGCGCGAGGTCTCAGGCGAAGAAGCGGTTGATCGCCTCGGTGTCGTCCGAGAATGCCCAGCGTGCCGTCACCTTGCCGTCGCGGATGTGCATGATCTCGGCGGTCCGGTAGGTGATCGTCTTGCCGCCGCGGGTGACGGTCGTCTCGACCAGCGCAATCGTGTGGTCGTCGTTGGCAACGACATCGTGGACGTTGCCGCTGAACTCGTAGTCTCCCAGCGAGCCCATCGACTGCATCATCGCGGCCTTGCCGCGGACCGGTTCGGGCGCGCCGATCATGTGCCACTCGACGTCATCGGCCATCGCATCGTTCATGGCCTCGTAGTTGTCGTCTTCCATGGCCTTCATCCATTTGCGGGCCAGGGTGGCGTTGGGATGTTCCTCCATCGGTCGTTCTCCTTGCCTGCGCGCGATGCCACGCGGGAGCGCGGCACGCACCATGTTCGGCGCCTCTAGCGCTGGGCGCAAGCGTCAGGCCGATGAGCCGGCGGTGTCGTCGTTCGCGTCCTTGTCAGCGTCCCGGTTGCCGGTCCAGGCCGCCATGAGAATCACCAGCCCGAGCCCGATGGCGACCACCAGCCCCGCCCAGTCCAGCGGCAGGCTGGTCAGGCCACCCGAGATGAGCAGAAGGCCGATGCCGAGGACGAGCGACCCCGCCACGAGTGAGACAAGGTCAACCGAGTGTCGCTGCATCAGAAGCCTCCCGGCGGCTGGGTCACGATCTCGACCACGCCGATGCCCGACTCGAGGTCGAGGATGAAGGTCGGCCCGCTGGCGTGCTGGCGGACGTATCGGTCCTGCAGGTTGGTGCCGTCGTCACGCTGGTCGAAGATGATCGTGCTGCCGGCACCGACCCGAGCGTCGATCTGCACCGAGGCCTGCGGCGGCAGGATGACGCGCAGCTCGCCGACCGCGACGCTGGCCGCGATCTGGATGTGTCGCGCGGTGACGCTCAGCCCGGTCAGGTCCAGGACAATCCGACCGCCGATGGCTCGGTACTCGGTGCGCAGCTCCTGGAAGTTAGCAGGCGCATAGCGGTAGTCGCCGACGCCGCCCACCAGTGGCGCCGTCACGAAGCTGGCCACGGTGGCAACCGGCAGCAGCAGGAGCGCGATCAGGATCAGGATCCGGGCGCGGCCCCAAAAGGCACCGATCACCAGGCCGATCCCGATCACCGCCAGCGCGGCCCCGAAGAACTGTCCGGGCTCGACACGCACCTTGCCAACCTGGCTGGCGAGGGCGAGCAGGCCGACGGTGATCAGCACCGCCCCGTAGACATACCAGGCCAGCGGTGAGCGCGGGCGCGGCGGAGCTGGGGCGGCGAGCATTCGTGCGGGAGCCGCCTCAGTGGCTGCAACGGCCGACACGGGTGGCACGGTCTCGCGACGCCGAAGGAGGAGGAAGCCGGCCACGATGATCACTACCGCCCACAGCGCGGCGGGGTCGAGGAAGATCGTTTCGCGTCCCGAGGAGAGGTCGACGCTCGTTGGTGACAGGTTGATCAGGAAGATGAAGGCCACGACGGCAACTACCAGCCAGCCGACCCGCCGTGACGTGAGTCCCAGCCGGCCGAGAACGCCCTCAACGATCGACGCGTCGTGTCCCTCGGCGGGGATGAGGAGCCAGGCGATGACGTAGAGGACCAGTCCCGCGCCGCCGAAGATCATGAGGCCCACGAAGCCGATGCGGATCAGCAGCGGGTCCACGTTGAAGTAGTCATCCGTCCGGAGGCATCGGCGCGTTGCGTGCCCTGGCTCGTCATGGCCCCGATCATCGGCGCCCGCCCCGCGACTGCCAATCGGGGAGCACCCTTGGAGCCGGCTCAGGGTCATCCCGGATCGTCTGGGTCTCGCCCCTGTGCGAACATGCCGGCCATGGCGCAGGTGGGCGTGCGGCGCGGTGGCAGCGAGGCGAGTGCCGGGTCGCGCCCCCGCCTCGAGCGCAGCCGCAGCGACCGGGTCATCGCCGGCGTGGCGGCCGGCATCGGCCAGCACCTTGGCATCGAGCCGATCGTGGTGCGCCTCGCCTTCGTGGCGCTGACGCTCCCCTTCGGTTTCGGGATCGTGGTCTACCTGCTGGCCTGGCTGCTCGCTCCCGAGGAGGCCTTGGATCCGGTGACAACGCCGCGTCCCCGGACCCTGATCCGGCCCACTCGCCGCCAGTTCCTTGGCGCGGGATTGATCCTGGCCGGAATCCTGGTCCTCCTCCTTGTTTCGGGTTTCTGGTTCGGCGAGACGCTCGCCTGGCCGGTCTCGCTGGCCGCGATCGGCTTCGCAATCCTGTGGGCCCGCAGTGGCGAGGAGCGCCGCGGCGTGTCGCCGTTCGAGATGGTGGTCAGCGGTCGCCGTTCGATCCCGCGGGTCGCCATCGGCACGCTCCTGATCCTGGGCGCGATGGCCATCGTCCTCAGCTTGAACTTCTCCCTCGAGAGGGCGGGGCCCATGCTCCTGGCGGCCGTGGTCGCCATCGGCGGGGCAGCCCTCATTGGTGGGCCGTGGATGTGGAGCATCGGTCGCGAGCTGCTCGAAGAGCGCAGCCAGCGCATTCGCACCGAGGCACGCGCCGAGATGGCCGCTCACCTCCACGACTCGGTGCTGCAGACCCTCGCGCTCATCCAGCGCGCGCCCGCGCCGCGCGAGATGGTGACCCTGGCGCGCACCCAGGAGCGGGAGCTGCGCGCCTGGCTGTACGGCCGTGCTCCGACCCTGGCCGGTGCCCAGCTGCGGGATGCCCTCGACGCCATGGCCGGGCGCGTGGAGCAGGATCAGCAGGTCAAGGTCGAGGCGATCGTGGTCGGCGAGGCCGATCTTGACGAGCACGTTCGAGCGTTGGTGGCTGCCGTCGGCGAGGCGACGCTGAACGCGGCGCGGCATTCGGGTGCCACGGAGGTATCGGTCTTCGTGGAGGTCGAGGGCGATGCGATCAGCGCCTATGTGCGCGATCTCGGCAGCGGATTCGATCCTGGCTCGGTAGCGGGGGATCGGCGGGGGATCGCGGACTCGATCATCGGGCGCCTGGAGCGGCACGGCGGAACCGCGCGGGTCGAGAGCCGGCCCGGCATCGGGACCGAGGTCGTCATGCGCCTGCCGCGGAAGATGCCATGAGCGTCAGCGTCTTCGTGGTCGATGATCACGAGCTCTTCCGCTCGGGCGTGCGCTCCGAGCTGAGCCGCAGCTGCCGGATCGTGGGCGACGCGGGGACAGTGGACGAGGCCGTGGCCGGGATCGTCAGAGAGGCACCGGAGGTGGTGCTCCTCGACGTGCACATGCCCGCCGGGGGCGGCGTCGGGGTGATCGAAGGCGCACGCGCCGAGGGTTCGACGGCCCAGTTCCTGG
>VBJX01000147.1 GCA_005879775.1 Chloroflexota bacterium | reverse complement strand
GCCTCCTGCGCCGCGCAGGGGCCGGCGATCGTCGCGGCGCACGGAGGGCCGCTGCGGAGCTGGGGATCTGGGCGGGACTCGAAGTGCTCGCCGGCGAGCCCGTGGTGGTCCTTCTGACGGCAGTGGTCGCCCTCGCTCGAGTCGTGAGCGCCCTCACGACGCCAGGCACTGCCGGCCCGCCGCGCCGCTCCGTTTTGCTCGGCCTCGCCGCGGCCGCCCTCGTCGCCACGGCCGTGGCCGCTCCGCAGATCGCCGCCACCGCGCAGATCCTCCCCGACTCCAGCCGCCAGCGGAACCCGTTCCCCTTCGTCGTCGCCGCCGGCACCTCGACCCCCCCGATCCGCCTCCGCGAGCAGGTGATCCCCTTCCCCCACGGCCGGCCCGACCTCCAGGGGCCGCTGGGCTTCAACGCCCACGAGGCCTTCGACCACCACACCCCGTACCTGTGGACGCTGCACGTCGGGCTGCCCGTGCTCACGCTGTTGCTCCTCTTCGCCCGACCGGGAACGAGGAACGAAGCCGGCGCGGCGGGCCTCGCGATCGCCGGGGCGGTCCTCGCTTTTGGGCGGTTCCTGCCTCTGGCGCGAGAGCTGTTCCCGCTGCTCTCCCTCGACGGCCGGATCCGCTTCCCCGTGAAGTGGTGGTACGTGGTGGTCCTCGCCTTCATCCCGCTGGTTGCCGCGTCCTGCGAGCGCTGGCGGCAGGGTGAACGGCCAGGTCGCGCGCGACTCCTGGGCGCGGGCCTGCTTCTTGCCACGGCGTTCGTGGTTCTCGTGACCTGCTGGCCCGACTCGATCCTCGTCCAGGCGGGAGCGGCCGTCTCGTTGGCGGTGGCGGTGGCGATCCTGGCGAGCGCGAGACGGACCGACATGCGCTCTGCGCCGGTTCTCGCGGCCGGCCTCACCGTGAGTCTGGCTCTGGCCCACGTCCCGCTCTTCCTGACCTTCCTCGACGTTCCACCTGCCCCGCCAAAGCACCTGGCCAGCGGCCGCATCCTGGCCAGTCTGCACGTCGACCCGCATCCCGTCGGCCCCGCGACGTTCCCCGAGTCCCCGACCCGGCTCTTGTACCGGCGCGCCCCTGCCGAGCTCTGGCCGCTGACCGCCACCCAGGCCACAACGGGCTACGCCTTCGACGAGGACCCCGACGGAGCCTACGCGGACGACGACCGCGAATTGCGGAAGGTGCTGGAAGACCTGCCGTGGTCCGACCGGGCCGCCGAGCTGCGCCTCTCCGGTGTCACCCACGTGGTGTCGGACGAGCCGCTGTCCGAACCATTCCGGGAGCTGCAGGTCCTCAACGCCTCCGAAAGCGTCCGCTTGTACGGCCTGGCGGGCGCGGCGCCTTCGGTGCGCTTCGCCACCCGCATCCTGCGACGGCCAAACCTGGAGGGAATCCTCGCCGCGCACCGCGATCCTGGCTTCGATCTCGCGACCGACGCGGTGGTGGCCGGCCCCGCAGGGGAGGAAGGCCCCCGGATCGTCGTCGAGCCTCAGATCCTCCGCGAGACGGCCAGCCAACTCGTGGCCCGCGTGGATGCGCCCGTGCCGGGCCTTCTCCTATGGTCACGAACGTTCTTCTCGGCGTGGAAGGCGACGGTGGACGGCAGCCCGATCTCACCGATCCGTGTCGACGCCCACCTCACCGGCGTGTCTGTCCCGGCGGGCTCGCATGAGGTACGCATCCATTGGTCGGCCGGGCCGGTCTTGGCCGGTCTCATCCTTGGCGGGCTTGGCCTGGCCGCCGCCTTGGCGATGCGTTGGCGCCTTTGAGCTCATGAGCGCGATCAGCCGTCGCAGCCGGCGGCAATCGCCAAGGCCCGGCAGACGTCGCGCATCTTCTCCAACCCGAGGCTGCCTACGTATCCCTCCAGCCGGGCTCGCTCCACCGTTTGGACATGGTCGAGGTGATCGGGGCCACCATGACCGTGTGCAGCAGGCCAATGACCTCCTGTCGGCTGAGGACGAGGACCGGGCGCTGCTTGTCGGGAGCATGAATTCACTATAGGGACCTCGCCCCAGGCACCGCGCGAAATGAGCCCCGTCAGCGAGCGGTCGGTTTCGGGGCTGCCGCCAGCACCTCGCGCAGGCGGTCGGGCGGAATGCGGAAGAGCAGGTAGCTGTAGCCCACGTGCCGCTCCGGCTGGAAGTTCTCGCGCAGCCAGCGGTAGCGCTCGGGATCGTACACGCCGACCAGCTTGTTCGCGCCGACCAGGATCCAGCCGGCCTGAGGGGCCTCCGGGTCGACGACCAGATCGATCTCGGGGTGCTCCGCCCGGAAGCGGGCGATGTCGTACGAGCGGTCCTCCCAGTCCAGGTTCGAGTCGGCCAGGAACCGGTACGCGTTGACTCTTGGCCCGATCAGCTCGTTGAAGTAGGACATGTAGTGCGGATGGTAGGAAAGGGCCGAGAGCACGCACCAGACGGCAAGGACCCCTGCGATACGCCGAGGGCCGGGGCTCTCGGCCGCCGCTGACCGGGCCGCATAGATCAGGACGAACGGCAATGCCGGGAGCAGGTAGCGGATGCCGAGCTGGGGGGCCACGAGCAGGCTGTAGAAGCCGGTGACCACCGCAAAGGGAAGCAGCAGGCAGGCGACGGGCCCCGCTCCCCCCTCGCGGGCCAGCCGAGTGCGCGCGGCCAGGGCGAGCAGCGCGAACAGGCCCAGGGGCGTCTTGAAGAGCAGCATGAGCGGGAACGCGTACCAGACGCCGTCGGTGTTGAGCCGGCCGAGCACGTAGTTGTTGCCGCGGCCGACGTCCGGCTGCTCCTGGACGAAGTACGAGAAGTCGATGCCGAGCACGAACACCCGCGGAAGGGGCAGGGGCACGGGCCACGACCCGAGGGGCCGCAGGCGCGCGCTGCGCCAGGCATACGAGTCGGCGCGTCGGAACGTGCCGTCGAAGCGTAGGAAGGCGAGGGCGGCTCCCACGGCGTCGCGGATGGCGCGCCCCGGCACGGGGCGGCGTTGCCAGAGGTCGATCGCGAGGACCAGGCCGAGGATCGGGAGGAGCAGCACGCTCGTGTACTTCGAGAGCAGGGCGCCCGTGGTCATCAGCGCGGAGACGGCGATGTTCAACGCCGCCGGGCCGCGGTTGCGGAGGGCGCGCCAGCCCGCCCACAGCGCACCGACCGTGAAGAAGGCCGCCTGCACGTCGGTCGTCACCTGCTTGCCGTGGGCCAGGATGGTCGGCTGGAACGCCGCGAGCCCGAGCGCGAGGAGTCCCACGCGGGGTCCCATCCACTCCGCCGCCCAGGCGTAGACCACGAGGGCCAGGCCGAGCGCGAACAGGATCGTGGGCAATCGCACGAGAAGCAGGGAGCCTTCGGTCGCCTCCACTTCGGCCTGCGTGCACCCCTCCGGGCACCCGAGGGCGTTCAGGAGCAGGATCGGCATGCGCTGGCCGTTCGGAGGGAGGACCGGGCCGTGGGTGAGCACTCGGCAGCCGTAGGCCAGGACGAGGAGGCCCGCCATCACGAGGAGCAGGGCGACGACCGCCGCGGTGTGCTTCAGGGCCGGCTCCCTGCCTGGGCCGCGTAGACCGCGCGCGCCGCGGACAGCCGGGCGAGCACGGCCCGCCTCTCCGACTCGGTGTTGAAGCCCGGCTGCCGCTCGACGAAGGCGCGCAGGCGGTCGATCCAGTCGAGGAAATACCGGGCGTCCGCGGGCGAACGCACGGGCGCGCCGTCCACGGTCACGTACACGGGGCTCGTGGTGGCAAACGGGTACACGTCCAGGATGGGGTGGCGCGCGCGCGCGGCGTAGGCGCGGAGGACGAGCCATCCGGAGCCTTGGACCGGAACCCGAACCGTGGCCTCGGCCGACGTGGGGTCCCCCGTGAGCGGGATGGATGCGACCACCGAGCCGTTGCCGACCACCTCGAGCCGGTCCAGGGGAACGATGGAGCGGAGCCAGACCCGCGCCTCCAGGTCGTGGCGCCCGGGGCCGAGGGTGACCGTGTCTCCCGGCTCGCTCCACGCCTGCGCGCCGCGGGGACGCGCCGCCAGCTCGAGAAGCGGCCCGTTCGTGGCGAAGGTCCGGCCGGCGCGCAGGCCGGCCAGGAATCGGCCATGATCGATCGGCCCGTCCGTCCGGACGTACACGCGGTTCAGCCCCACCGGCCCGCGGAGCGAAGCGTAGTTCGTCATCGCGTCCGTCCCCGCCCCCGCGGGGATCCGGAAGCCGCAGTCGAGCAGCCGGTACCAGAAGCGGCTCGAGGCCTGGTGGTCGCTGAAGCCGACCGCCTCGTAGTAGTCCACCTTGCCGAGGGCGGCGTCCACCGGAAGGCCGGCGATGAGCGAGCCCTCCGCGGAACGATCCCCCACGGGGTCCCAGTCGAGGGGATGCACGTAGCCGGCGATCGCACCCTGGGCCCGCGCGAGGTCGGCGACCTCGGCGTTCGTGGGGTAGAGGCTGGCCGCGGCGGTGTTCACGTAGCCGGCGTAGCCGGGAATGAGGACGTGGCTGGTCAGGCCGAGCAGGCCGAGGTGGCCCCAGAAGGACGTGTGGAACTCCTGGTCGTGGCGGACGAGCGTCTCCGCGTTGGAGGCGGGATCGAGGCCGCCCGTGAAGTAGGCGAAGTCGGGGACGCGCTGCTCCTTGTTGACGACCAGGCTCTCGACCACCTGCACGTCCTCGGCTTCGGCCTGGAGCCGCAGGGTGGCCGGGGTCGCGCGGTAGACCCCGCCGTAGTCCATGTGGACGTGCAGGTCGCCGCTCACGTAGCCCCGGGCCCGCAGGTCGGCGAGGCGATGGAGAGAGGCGGGGACGCGGACGGTGCCGCCCTCCGGCACGTCGATGGTCGTGACGAACGGGCGGTGCTCGAGCCCGCGAGTTACTTCGATCGTCACCC
>VBJX01000144.1 GCA_005879775.1 Chloroflexota bacterium | reverse complement strand
GCCGATTCCTATCGTCCGGCCGATGTCGAGACCCAGCCCTATCCCGGCTTTGCGACCGACCTGCAGGCCCCCATGGCGGTCCTCATGACCCAGGCCGATGGCGACTCCTCGATCCACGAGACGATCTACGAGGACCGTCTCGACTACACGATGGAGCTGGTCAAGATGGGCGCAGTGATCGAGGTGGTCGACGAGCGGCACGCCCGGATCGCGGGCCCCACCCCGCTCCACGGGCGCGAGGTACAGATCCAGGACCTGAGGGCCGGCGCCACCCTGGTGCTGGCCGCCCTGGCCGCCGCCGAGACGAGCGTCATCTCCGGGGTCGAGCACGTCGATCGGGGCTACGAACAGATCGAGTCAAAGCTCCTGGCACTCGGCGCGCAGATCACCCGGATCGACGCCTGACCGATGACTGACTCGATTCGCTTCAGCGCGGTCATCGAGCGGCCCTGGCGCGACCCGACGGGGGGCGGGGCCATGGTGCAGGTGCCCCAGGAGGCGATCAGCGTGCTCGGGGGGCTGAAGCAGATGCGGGTGACCGGGACGCTGAACGGCCTCGACTTCCGGAGCAGCACCATGCCCGGCGGAGACGGGCGCCTCTACCTCGGCGTCCACAAGGCGACGAGGGCCGCCGCGGGGGTCAGCTATGGGGATTCGGTGGCCCTGGAGATCACGCGCGACGACGCGCCTCGCGTCCTTGACTTGCCCGCAGAGCTCGAGGAGGCCTTCCGGGCGGAGCCCGCGCTGCGGGCCAGGTTCGAATCGCTCTCGTTCAGCAGGCGACGGGACCTGGCCGGGCCGATCTCCGAGGCGAAGAAGCCCGAGACACGGGCCGCGCGGCTGGAGAAGGCGCTGGCTGCGCTGCGCGCCTGACTCCACGGGACCCAGCCTCGGCTGGGCCGATCGTACCGGCCGGGAGGCAGGATCGGCTCGGTATACTCAGAGCGCCCTCCCACCACGCCCCGCACGGACGCAGATCGCCTCCATGAAGATCGGCATCGACCTCGGCACGGCCAACATCCTCGTCTACGTGAAGGGCAAGGGCGTGGTCCTCAACGAGCCCTCGGTCGTCGCCATCTCCGACGACGACAACCGGCTGGTGGCGGTGGGCGAGGAGGCACGGGAGATGATTGGGCGCACCCCCGGCAACGTGCGGGCCATCCGGCCGATGCGCGACGGCGTCATCGCCGACTACCTGATCACCGAGGCGATGCTCCGCTACGTGATCAACAAGGTGGCCAAGGTCCGCCTCTTCAAGCCGGACGTGATGATCAGCGTGCCGTCGGGCGTGACAAGCGTGGAGAAGCGGGCCGTGCGGGACGCGGCGCTCAAGGCGGGAGCGCGCGACGCCTTCCTGATCGAGGAGCCGCTGGCGGCGGCGATCGGGGCGAACGTGCCGATCTCCGGACCGAGCGGCAACATGATCGTGGACATCGGCGGTGGCACGACCGAGATCGCGGTCATCGCGCTGGGCGGCATCGTGGTCGCCGACTCCGTGCGTGTGGGTGGCACCAAGTTCGACGAGGCCCTGGCGAACTACATCCGTCGCAAGTACAACCTGATGATCGGCGAGCGGACTGCCGAAGAGGTGAAGATCGCCATCGGCTCCGCCCTTCCGCTGGAGGAGCCGATGCAGATGGACGTCAAGGGTCGCGACATGATCGCCGGCCTGCCCCGCACCATCCCGATCAGCTCCGGGGAGGTGACCGAGGCGATCGAGGCGCCCCTGCAGCAGATCATCAGCGCGGTGCGCAATGTCCTGGAGCAGACCCCGCCCGAGCTCTCCAGCGACATCATCGACAAGGGGATGGTGATGTCCGGCGGCGGGTCGTTGCTGCGCAACCTGGACACCCTGCTGACGCAGGTGACCGGCATCCCCTGCCACGTCGCGGAGAACGCCCTGAACTCGGTGGCGGTGGGAACCGGGCTGGCGCTGGAGCACTTCGCGATGTACCGCAAGAGCCTGGTAACCGGGTCGTGAGCGTGGCAGCACCCGCGGCCGCGCGCACCGCCCGTGCCGGCCAGCGAACAGCGGCTGAGCGGACCGCGGAACGATCCCTGGCATTTGCCGATTTCCACGTGCACACGCGCTATTCCCCCGATTCGCTGTTGACCGAGGATCGTCTCATCCAGCTGGCCCTCGAGCGCGGCCTGACCCACGTGGCGGTCACCAACCACAACAACGTGGAGGGGGCGATCGCCGTCCGCGACCGCGCCGCCGAGCTGGAGGTGGATGACCGTCTGCACGTCATCCTGGGCGAGGAGGTCTCGAGCGCGGACGGGGAGATCGTGGGCATCTTCCTGGACGAGACGATCCCGCGCGGCCTCTCCGCCGCCGAGACTGCCGATGCGATCCACGCGCAGGGTGGACTTGTCTCGATCCCGCACCCCTTCGATCCATTCCGTCGCTCGCACATTCGCGAGGAGGCGTTGATCGGCCTGGCCGAG
>VBJX01000141.1 GCA_005879775.1 Chloroflexota bacterium | reverse complement strand
GTCCGAGCCCGGGGCAGTGACGCCGCCCACTACTAGCACCCTACCATCGAGGAGCAGGGTGGCCGTGTGGCCGATCCGGGCCTCGATCATTCTCGCGGCGGCAGTCCAGGTCCCCTTGATCGGGTCGTACAGCTCCGGGGAAGCCAGGCCATCGCTCCTGTTCAAACCGCCCAACACGAGCACGGTGCCATCGAGCAGCAGCGTGGCGGTGTGCTCCCAGCGGGCCTCCGCCATGCTACCGGTCGTGCGCCAGGAGCCAGTGCCAGGGTCGTATAGCTCGGCCGAGGAGAGCGAGCCGACGGAGCTCCTGCGGCCGCCGACCACCAACACGGTGCCATCCTGCAGCCGCGTGGCCGTGTGCACGCCCCGGGTCGCGACCATAGGTCCGGCCGTGGTCCAGGACCCGGTGCCCGGGTCGTACAGCTCGGCGGATGCAACGGAGGTGCTGCCGCTGCTATAGCCGCCGGCCACCAGCACGGTGCCGTCGGACAGCAGGGTGGCGGTGTGACCAGCTCGGCTTAGGTCGGTCCTCTCCGTAACGGTCCAGGACCCGCTGCCCGGGTCGTACAGTTCGGCGGAGGCAACCCCGCCGGTTGGGTTCTCACCGCCCACTACCAGCACCCTGCCATCGAGGAGCAGGGTGGCCGTGTGGCCGATCCGGGCCTCCGTCATCGCCCCGGTCATGCTCCACGCCGCCGGCCTGATCTCGACTGGAGTCGATGACGCGGCGGGAGTAGAGGACGCCGCATTCGTGGCCGGTGGTGAAGACGAGGTTAGGGGAGTCGCAGTAGGTTCGAACGTCGCCGACGCCCTTGCGCTGGAGATCTGAGTCGGGCTGGCTCCCGCTGGCGACCGGCCGAGCAGGCTGATGGTCAGCAGGGTGGCCACCACTGCCAGTATCACGACAACGCCGATGACGATCCAGGTGGTCGCGCGTCGCTGGCGATCGGCTGGCATGGTCATACCGCGGTTCAGGTCGCTGTGCCCGGGTCGTAGAGTTCAGCGGCGGCCAGCTGATTGCCGGTGCTGGAGTCGCAGCAGCCGCCGGCGATCAGCACCCTGCCATCGAGCAGCAGGGTTGCGGTGTGACCGAAGCGGATTTCATGCATGGCCGCAGTCGAGGTCCAGCTCCCGGTGCCCGGATCGTACAGCTCGGCCGAGGCCAGGTTAGGGCCGCCGCCATCAGAACCGCCGGCGACCAGCACCGCGCCGTTGAGCAGCAATGTTGCGGTGTGGTGAGCGCGCCCCTCGATCATTATTCCAGTGGTGGTCCAAGAGCCGCTGACCGGGTCATATAGCTCGGCCGAGGAAAGCACCGAGCCCTCACCGGCACCGCCACCGCCCACAATCAGCACTTTGCCGTCGGTTAGGAGCGTGGCCGTGTGGTCGGCGCGGGGCTCGGCCATCGCTCCAGTGGCACTCCATGACCCGGTGGCGGGGTCGTACAGCTCCGCGGAGACGGGCCAGTCGCCGCCGATATTGACGCCCCCGGTGACAAGCACCTTGCCATTGGCCAGCAACGTGGCCGTGTGAAATTGCCGGGCCTCGATCATCGCTCCGGTTCGCGTCCAGGATCCGCGGCTCGCGTCGTACAGCTCGGCGGAGGTCAGCGTGCTGCTGCCGCCGTAACCGCCCGCTGCCAGCACGTGGCCATCGGCCAGCAAAGTGGCGGTGAAGCCGCCCCGCCCGTCGTGCATGCTGCCGGTGGCAGACCAAGACCCGCTGGTGGGGTCATATAGCTGGGCCGATGTTCCGCTGACCACCAGCACCCTGCCATCGCGCAGAAGCGTCGCAGTGGGGGAGTAGGCGGCCTCGATCAGCTGGCCCGTCGCGCTCCACGACCCGCTGCCCGGGTCGTATTGCTCGGCCGATGTAGCCGCCGGGCCACCACCGCCCACAACCAACACTTTGCCATCGGCCAATAGTGTGGCCGTGTGCTCGGCGCGAGGCTCCGCCATCGCTCGAGTGGCCATCCAGGAAGGCGCCCTCATCTCGGCTGGAGTCGCGGACACCGACGGTGACGCCAGGCCCGTCGGAGTCGGTCCAGCCGGCTGAGACGCCCCATTGCTCGAAGTCTCCGCGGGCGACGCGGCGCTGCATCCACCGGCTGCCAGCAGGAGCGTCATGCCAGCGAGTGCTCCGAGGCGGCGCTGGGTGGTTGCTCCCGTCTTAATCACCGGCTCAGCCTACCCGGTGGCCATGCGGCGAGACTGCGGTACGGCGCCTTCTGGCGAGGCCCCAATGATGGCCGCCGCCCACGCGTAGCTCAGCAGACAGCGCGGGTGGCTTGGACCAGAGACCCCCAAGCTCCGTGCTTCGAGCTTTGAGAGGGGACCTAGGGCTCGGGTTTTCCGCTGTCTCGAACGCTTTCGCGTGCGTTCGAATGACCGGCCTTGCCTCGCCATGAGGTCGACCCTTCCTCGCCTTCGAACGACGTGATGAATGCGCCATATCGCGAGAATTGAACGAGTTGGGGCCGGCGCCCCTCAATGAGGGGTGATGTGCCAGTTGGCATTCGTACAGGACGGCGGGAGATGGATCGCGACCTCGTTGAGCGAGCCCGGCACGGCGACAAGGATGCGTTCGGCGTCCTCGCGCGCGAGCACGGCGACTGGCTCTTCGCGGTCGCGCAACGGATCCTCCGCGACTACGACCGATCTGAGGATGCCGTGCAGATCGGTTCGAAGCATGGCTCCGCAAGCTCCTGGTTCGGGTCTGTTACGAGGAGGCGAAGCGGGCGCGTCGCTGGGACTCGACCGTCGTGACCCTGTTGCCCGATGAGCCGAGCCGGCGAGACGACCTCATCTCACTGGGCGACCGAGATCAGCTCGAGCGGGGGTTCCGGCGCCTGCCGCCGGAACAGCGCGCCATCCTGGTGATGCATCACTACCTGGGACTGCCGCCGGCGGACCTTGCCGAGACGCTCGGGATCCCAGCCGGGACCGCCCGATCACGACTGCACTACGCGCACCGCGCCATGCGAGCAGCCCTCGAGGCCGATGCGCGGGGCCTGCCGATAGAGGAGGCCAAGCGTGAAGAACAAGCCTGACATCGAGCGTGTTCTCGACCGCTGGTTCGAGGAAGGCCCCACGGTCGTTCCGGACCGCGTCCTCGAGAGCGCGCTCGAAATGATCAATCAGACAAGTCAGCGACGCGTCTGGTACGTGTCGTGGAGGTACGGCGCAATGTCCAATTTCGCGAAGGTCGCAGTCGCTGGCGTGCTGG
>VBJX01000143.1:3019-3522 GCA_005879775.1 Chloroflexota bacterium | reverse complement strand
GCGTCGCCTGGTACTGGAGCTCGAACAGGAGGGTGCGGCGCGAGGTGAAGCGCTCGATCGTCCACCCGGCAAGTCCGAAGAGGCGCAGCTCCTTGGCGGCGGGCGGGTCGACCGCGAGCCGGTAGGCGTACTCCGCGTGGCGCTGGGCCTGGCGCACCGCGTCGGTATTGCGGTCGCGCCACACCGAGCTCTCCCGCAGGAGCCAATGGGTCGCGAGCCACCCTCCCGCGAGCACGATGGGCGCCCACCACGCATAGGCGAAGAGCACGAAGGCGGAGGCGATCCCGCCCACCATCTCGACCATGCTCCCCGCGATGAAGTCGATGTTGATGAACATGGGCGGACCCGTCATGCCCAGGTCGAACTCGCGGGCGACCGTGAGGTCGCTGATGAGCTTGGGATCCTCGAGATGGCCCATGCCCGGCGGGCGGACGCACGCCTCCGTCAGCCGGTCGTACAGCCAGGCCGCCACGCGGCTGCCGAGGTTGGCGCCGATCGCCTGG
>VBJX01000143.1:0-2992 GCA_005879775.1 Chloroflexota bacterium | reverse complement strand
CTCCTGGCCGCCCTGCACCGCGCCCACGAGCATCCCGGTGGCGACCGCGAAAACCGCGGGGAGCACGCCGCGGAGCAGCAGGAGGGCCCACCAGGCAGCCGCGAGGGTGCGGTCGGCCCTGGGCAGAGCCGCGAAGAACTTCCACTCCGGTCGCTCGCGCAGCCGTCGCAGCACCGGCTCAACTCCCTCCAGGTGGCCCGTCAAGGGCGAGGCTCAGGAGATTCAGCGGCGGGAGCGGGGCTTCGGAACGAACTGGACGAAGCGGACCGAAGCGGCCGCCGGATGGGCCTGCTCGAAGACGAAGTTGGCCACGTCGAGGGCATCGTCGCCGCTTCCCGATTTCGGCCGCAGGACCAGGCGGTCCTCGGTGTCCTCGGAAATCTCGACCGGGTGGAGCGCGCGGAGGATCGAAGCGATGACCGCCTTCCGCTGCTTCTCGTCGTCGACCTCGATCCGGATCTCAGGAAGCGCCACCATCACCGCGCCTTGGTGGCGATATACGGGCCGGAGCGCCCCCGCCTTCCGGAGCCGATCCATCCCGTTCTCGTCGAGCGACGAACGGGGAGCCAGGATGACGCCCCCCGGCAACCGCGGGCCACCCATACCCGCGACGCGAGCAAGCATCGAGCGGAGACCCGCGGCATCGGCACGTCCCTGATCGACGGCCACCTGCGTCTCGTCGGCCTCGATCGGGACCCGCTGGCCGCCCGCGTAGTAGTAACGATCCACCTCTTCCAGTATACGGCCTCCACCGAGCCGTCGTGGCGCCGCTACCCGCGGCCGCGCGCGCGTCCTCTGCTCTTGGAACCCGAGGCCTTCGGCCGCGCCGCGGGGCCCGCGGCCTTCGCGGCCGCGACCGCCTTGGCCACGTCGAGGCGGCCCCAGCCGAGCTCCGGCGTCCAACCGGTCTGGCCCTGGATCCTCTTCGCGGTCTGCCCGAGCAGGGTCCGCACCGTGGGAGCGCTCAGGGTCGGGTTGGCGCTGAGCATCAGGGCGGCGGCGCCCGCGACGTGGGGGGTCGCCGACGAGGTACCGTTGAAAGTCTTCGTGAAGTTCCCTGGTTCGTAACCGGCCGCGCCGGAGATGTCGCTCGTCCAGATGAACACTCCGGGGGCGAGGAGGGAGAGGGCCGGACCGTAGTTCGAACCCCACCAATTCTCACCGTCGGATGAGGTCTTCGTCTTGCGCTCGTCCTTTGGCGTGGACGCGCCGACCGTGACGTATCCCGGCAGGCTGCCGGGGAAGGATATCGCACGCTGTTCGTTGGTGGCCGCGATGGCCACCAACGAACCCTTCCCCTTGCGTCCTTGCGTGCGGGCGCGGGCGAAGGCGCGGCTGATGGCGTCGTTCGGTGCGCCGCCGCCCCAGGAGTTCGACAGCACGTCGGCACCCTGCCGCCACGACCAGTCGATGGCGTCGGCGGTCGCATAGTCGTCGAACACCCAGCCTCCGCTCCCGTCGTCCATGGCGATCCTCACCGCGATGAGGGAACAGCGAGGCGCTATCCCAGGATAGGTCTTGTCGCGGGAGAGGACGATGCCGGCGCAGGCGGTGCCGTGGGCATCGTCCCCGCTCGGCATCGCGGAGGCGCCGTTGCCACCGATGAAGTCCCGCTCCGCGACCACCGCGGCCTTCAGGGCCGGGTGGCGGGTGTCGACGCCTTCATCAAGGACGGCGACGCGTACCCCCGCCGTCCCCTTGGTGGTCTTCCACGCGTTCGCGACGCCGATCCTCACGTGAGCCCAGGCGGCACTGGCCGCGGAGCGCGCGGGCCGGATGATCCGCCGGAGGAAGTTGGGCGACACGGAGCCCACCTCCCGGGCCTGGAGGAGCTCGGCGAGGGCGAACGCACGATCGACGGAGTCGACGCGGAGAAGGACCTTGCCGTCCAGCCCTTCCTCGACCAAGCGAGCCCCGGCGTTCCTCGCCGCGGCCAGGTCGGCTTGCCGCAAGCCTTCGGCGATCACGGTCTCGGTCGCCAGGGTGAGGGAGCCGGTAGGCGCGGCTGCCGTCGCGGCAGCCGCGGCCCCCGCCGGCGCGATCCGCACGAGCGCGAGGCGCGACGGATCGCTGGCGCGGGAGCTGAGCACTGGCGAGGCCCGCACGGTCCCGGCCAGCTTCTGGGGATCGAAGGCCGCGACAACCGACCCCGCCGCGAGCCGAGCGCCCCGGGTCACGGACGCGGGTATCGCCGCGGCCGACAAGGGCTGAAGGGTGCACTCGTGCCGCTCACCCAGAGCCGTGAAGAAGGTCATCGATCACCCCCGAATCGATATACTTCTGGCAAATAGGGAGTGTCAAGCAGCACCCTCGTCTAGCCGGCGACACGGCGCGGGGTGAACGGGGGCGCGTCCAGCCGCCGACCTCCATAGGCCTGGACCTCGCCGAAGCGGCGGCCGGCCTGCCAGTCCTCCCGCGCCGACACGATCTCTTCCGCGGTCCGCGCGACGAAGTTCCACCACATCAGGATCGTCTCCCCGAAGGGAGCACCCCCCAGGAGCAGCAGTCGCGCCGGCTCGCGACCGGAGACGAGCACGAGATCCCTGCGCCCGCAGCCGAGGTAGTAGAGGGTGTCGATCGAGAGCGCCTGGCCGTCGAGGCGGCACCCGCCCTGCAACGGCGTGCTCGAAATCGGAGTCGAGGGGAAGGACGAGACGGCGGTCGGGCTCTCCGGACACGTCCGCGCCGACCATGGGCGAGAAGGCTCGCCCGGGTGCGCGCACGTCGCCCAGGTCACCCAGGAGCAGGGTCGCGCGACCGCCCTCCAGGGGGACGATGGGGAGCGCCCGATGCTGGGCGAAGGCCGGGCTGGTCTCGCGGCTGGCTCCAGGAAGGGCCACCCAGAGCTGGAGGCCCCGGAGGTGCCCCGCGTTCCGCGCGGGCGTCTCTTCCGAGTGCGCGATCCCTCGCCCGGCCGTCATGAGATTCAGCACCCCGGGGCCCGCGGGCCCCGTGAGCCCGAGGCTGTCGTGGTGGACCAGCTCACCCTCGA
>VBJX01000142.1:3074-4928 GCA_005879775.1 Chloroflexota bacterium | reverse complement strand
GGCTCCATCGATCGAGTGGTGGCTCAACGATCTTTCCCAGAAGCACCCGCTAGTCAGCGCAGGTTCGCAATTCGATCCCGACGACTGGATCGATGCGGCCGAGAAGTCGCACGGCACCTCAGTGACGTCGATCGCGGTTCCCTGAGGGTTGTGGCGCCCCCGGAGGGAATCGAACCCCCGACGCAGGCCTTAGGACGGCCTCGCTCTATCCGCTGAGCTACGGGGGCGGCGCCGCACCCATCCTACACGCGGCTCCCTATCATCGGCCGATGACGCCTCTTGCAGCCCGGCTGGTCCTCTACGAGCGCACGAACTGCCACCTGTGCGATGAGGCTCGCCAGCTGCTCGACGAGCTGATCGGGCCCGATGGATACGCGCGCATCGATATCGATACCAGCGACGAGCTCGTGGTGCGCTACGGCTTCCGCGTCCCGGTGCTGGCTCTCGGCGGCGTCGATCGCCTGGAGGCACCGATCACGGGACCTGACCTCCGCGCCCTGCTGGCCGGCTGACCGCGCTCACTGGACGGTGAGCGTCCCCTTCATGTCGGCCGGATGCAGGATGCACTGGAAGTAGTAAGTTCCTGCCGGAAGAGCGGGCACGGCGATGTCCTTGGTCACATTCGGACCGTTGAACAGGTCGCCCTTGACGATGGCGTCGCTATAGCCGGCGTCTCGGAAGACGGCCACGTCGTGGGGCTCGCTGTCGTTGTTGGTGAGGCGGACGGTGAACGCAGTCCCCGCCGGGGCCACCATGCACGATGTGCTGAAGCGCAGGTTCTTGGCGGAGATGGCGATCACGTTGGCGGAATCGGTCTGCGCGCATTGGCCGCCGGAGGCGGATGCCGATGCACCAGCACTGCAGGCAGCGAGCGCCAAGGTCATGAGCACGGCCGTGAGGATCTTGTTGGTCATGCCTCATTCTCTCGCACCCGGAAGCCGCGCTCGGTTGCCTCGATCTGGATCGGCAGCTCGCCTGGGTCGTGGGTGAAGTAACACCACCATCCCTCGGCCGCGGCGCGGGTCACCAGCTCGTTGCGCACCTCCACCGCCTGGATCGGGTAGTCGTCGAAGGCGCTCGTCCAGCGCACCGGAATCTGCCACCGAGTGGGGATCAGGTCGCCCCAGAAGACGGCCCGCTCACCTCCATCGTCGGCGCGCCCGTCGGTCGGCACACCAAGGAGCACCGCCTGCGAGCCGCGGGTGTGCCCGCCGGTCGGCAGCACGCTCACTCCCTCCACCAGCTCGACCTCGCCCTGGACCTCGGCCAGCTGCCCGGCGGCACGCACCAGGTCGAGCTGCTCGACCTCCATCAGTCCCGCCAGGCGCAGCTCGTCGCCGTGGGCCGCATCGGCCTCGTCGCGCTGGACGACGTAGCGGGCTCGGGGGAAGTTCAGCCGACCGGCCGCATCGACCATGCCGCCGGCGTGGTCGTAGTGCAGGTGGCTGACCACCACGAAATCGATCATGGCCGGGTCCTCGCCCAGCGCCCGCAGGGCAGCCGCCGGGTCGCCGCCCTCGATCCCCTTGATCTCGCGATCCTTGTCGCGCATCCGGACCCCGGTGCCGGTCTCGATCAGGATCCGCTTGCCACCCGCCTCGACGAGCAGCAGGTTGAGCCGGCAGAGGAGGCGGCCGCGCTCATCGGTCTCGGTCAACCCGGTCCAGAGTGGACGAGGGACGACCCCGAAGAAGCCTCCCGCATCGGGTCGAAACCAGCCGGCGCGCACCACGCGGACCTTCACTTCGCCGGCGAAGACTCGAGCGCGGCGGGCAGGGGTGATCTCGTAGAGCTGAGCCACCTGGCCCTCCTGTCAGGTCGGGCGGCGGGGCAAGCGTCAGCGCTTGATCCGGC
>VBJX01000142.1:0-2969 GCA_005879775.1 Chloroflexota bacterium | reverse complement strand
TCGACAGCTCCAGGGTCAGGTTGCCCTCCCATCCGGGATCCACGTAGCCCGCCGTGGAGTGGATCAGCAGGCCCAGGCGTCCGAGGCTCGACTTCCCTTCGAGCCTGGCCACCACGTCGTCCGGCAGCTCCACCCGCTCGAAGGTCGAGCCGAGCACGAACTCGCCCGGATGGAGGATGAACGGCTCGTCACCGCCGATCTCCACCAGCTCGGTCAGCTCGGGCTGCTCGGCCCGCACGTCAATATACGGGTAGCGGCTGTTGCGGAAGACGCGGAAGCGCCGATCCAGGTGCAGGTCCACGCTTGACGGCTGGACCGCTTCGGGGATGTACGGGTCGATGACGATCCTTCCGGCCGCGATCTCGGCGCGGATGTCGCGATCGGAGAGGACCACTACTCCTCCGCGGCGCTCCGCTGCTTCATCAGCCGGTCGACCTCGCGCTTGAGCGTCGAGATGTCCTCGTAGCTGTGATAGACCGATGCGAACCGGATGTAGGCCAGCTGGTCGATGTCGCGCAGCGCCTCGGTGGCCATGCGCCCGATCTCCTTGCTGGTGACCTCCGGCTGGCCATGCGCCCGCAGCGTGCTCTCGATGTCGTCGACCGCCTGCTCCACGCGGGTCAGGGTCACCGGCCGCTTCTCGAGGGCGCGCATCAGCCCCGCCTGCAGCTTGCCGCGGTCGAACTCCTGGCGGCTTCCGTCGCGCTTGAGGACGGTCAGCCGCGCCCCCTCGGGGCGCTCATAGGTGGTGAAGCGGTACGAGCAGAGCTCGCACTCGCGACGACGGCGGATCGTGCCGCCGGCCTCCAGATCGCGCGAGTCGATGACGCGCGTTCCGTCTCCATTGCAGCGAGGACAGCGCATCCAGGCCCCTCGTACGGACTACACCAGTGGTGGTACCGATCCGGAGGATACCACAAGATATGGGCTCAATTGCCCAATTCGGCGAATGCCCTTCGCAGGCGGGAGGCCGCGTCATCCGGTGCCGGGGGATTGAGGCGCTCGAGGCCAAGCAGGCCCGCCCCCAGCAGCGGCCTGACCTGCAGGGGGCGCATCCGCGCCCCGGGCGCGGTCCGCTGGATGGCCTCGGCGAGGCGCGCGTAGAAGGGTGGGTCCTGGTTGGCGAAGACGCCGCCCGCCAGGACGACGTCGAACTCACGGCGCAGCATCCTGACCCGCCGGATCATGGCGATCGCCATCGTCGCCAGCTCATCGGCCATCGTATCCAGGATCGAGCGAGCGACCCCGTCGCCCTCCCGTGCGGCGGCGAAGACGACCGGCGCCAGCTCCCGGAGGCGCTCCTCGTCGATGCGCCCGTCGTAGAGGGCCCGCGTCACCGCCTCAGGGCGGGTCAGGCCGAAGAACTGGGGCACGAGGCGCTCAAAGAGTGTCCGGGGACCGCGCCCGTCGCGAGCGCGGACGGCAGCTCCCAGGGCCGCCATCCCGAGATCCCGTCCGCCGCCGGCGTCGCCCGAGATGTCGCCAAGGGCCGCCAGCCGGGCAACCCGCCCGTCGATGCCGATCGCCGCGGCGTTCACGCCAGCTCCGCAGATGAGCACCACCCCGTAGCGCTCATCGGTGCCGGCCCGGAGCGCGGCCAGCGTGTCGTTGAGGACGGTGGTGGTCGACGCGAGCCCCGTCCGCGTCAGCGCGCTGTCGAGCAGCCTGACCTCGCGCGGGAAGTCGGCGCCGGCGACGCAATAGAGCCCGACCTCGGCCAGCGGCTGCCCGATCGTCAGCTGAAGACCGGCCCTGGTTGCCGCCCTGGCCACGAGCTGGCGGAGGCGGGCCATCCCTTCCTCGATGCCCACCTGCTGGTGCGAGATGGTCGGCCCACGCACCGCGGCCAGCAGCGAGCCGTCGCGTGCCACGAGCGCCAGATCGGCCTTGGAGTTGCCCCCGTCCACGGCCAGGACGGCGACCGGCGTGGCGCTCACGGACTGCCCAGCACCGCGTCGTCATGCGGCCCCACCGGAGCGAGGCCGGGCGCCAGGTCCAGCTCGTCGATCGGCACAAACTCGGCGCCCAGGGCGCGCAGCCGGGCCACGATCTCGCTGAGCCCGTTGGCCACCGGGTCGGGCCAGGTGTGGAGCAGCACGATCGCTCCGTCCCCGTGGCTCGTCACGCCGTCGACCACGGCCTCGACCACGGCGTGCGTCGAGCGGCGCCTCTGCCACTCGCGCGCGGTGACGTGCCAGCCGACGTGCCGATAACCGAGCTCGCGCAGGCGGGCGATGAGGCGCGGCTGGTCCTTGCCGGCACCGAACGGCATGCGGAACCACGGCCGCGGGCTACGGCCGATGGCGGCGATGATCGCGCGCTCGGCGCTGCGCACGTCAGTGTCGAAGGCGCCCGGACGCAGGAGCGGCATCCGCGCGTGGTAGAAGGAGTGGCTGCCGATCAGGTGTCCGTCAGCAGCGACCCGGCGGGCCAGCTCCGGGTAGGCCTCGGCCCAGCGGCCCTGGATGAAGACGGTGGCCTGCACTCGATCGCGGGCCAGCGTCTCGATGGTGGCGGTCTGGGTGTCGCCGTGATGCGGCCGATCCGGGTGCTCGGCGTCGAAGGTGAGGGCCACCCGGAAGCGCGCGGCTATCGCTCGACTCCCGAGATCACGATGCCGCGGGTGAAGAAGCGCTGGAAGGCGATGAACAGGAGCACCGGGATCACCAGCGTCATCAGGGTGCCCGCCTGGATGAGGGCCGGGCTCCGGTAATGGATGCTGTTGAAGGCCGCCAGGCCGACCGAGATCGGCTGCAGGTCGGGCGCGGTCGACAGGTAGATGAGCGGGGCGAAGTAGTCGTTCCAGGTGTAGACGAACGAGAAGACTCCGACGGCGATGATCCCCGGCCAGGCCTGGGGCAGGACCACCGAGACCAGGGTACGGAACGGGCCGGCGCCGTCGATCTCGGCGGCCTCGTCGAGCTCATGGGGAATGGTGAGCAGGTACTGGCGCAGCAGGAAGACGTCAT
>VBJX01000140.1 GCA_005879775.1 Chloroflexota bacterium | reverse complement strand
CCGGCGGCGGACCCGCGGCTGCAGGTCGACGTCGTGCCGGGCAGTTCGAGGCGTTGAACGTTCGGCCGGAGGCACTTGACTTCCCGGGCGAAAGCAGTAGCCTTCGGGAAAGACCGTAACCGTTTACAAGCCCCTGCGGGAGGCGCATTAATGAGAACACGATGGTTGCGGACGGCTACGGCCGCATCCGTGGCGTTGTTGTGCTCGATCCCCCTGTTCGCCCAGACGCAATTCGCGAGCTTTACCGGGATCGTCACGAGCAAGGACGGCAATCCCCTTCCCAATGTCGAGGTGCGCGCCACGAACCAGGGCACGCAAGTCGAGTACACCGGCAAGAGCAACGAGGCCGGCCTTTATACAATCTCGGCCCTGCCGATCGGCACGTACAAGATCCGCGCGCAGGCACCGAGCTTCCAGGCCTACGAAACCAACCTGATCAAGCTCGAGTCTGGCCAGACCGCGCGCGTGAACATCACGATGCAGCTCGGGGTCGCCGAGAACATCGAGGTCGTCGGCGTGGCTCCGATCCTCCAGACGCAGGACGCCGTGGTGGGTGCGGTGATCTCCGAGACCACCATCTCGGGCATGCCGCTCAACGGGCGCAACTTCTCCCAGCTCTCGCTGCTCCTGCCCGGAGCGGTGAGCACCGACCCCAACAGCTTCAGCGAGCCCAAGAACTTCGGCAGCGGGCGGCCCAACGTGAACGGCCAGCGGGAGCAGGAAAACAACTACATGCTGGACGGGATCGACATGAACGAGGTGATCGACAACCTGCTCCCGTACCAGCCCAATACGGACGCCTTGGCGGAGGTCCGGGTCGACACCAACAACTATACGGCCGAGTTCGGCAACGTGGCGGGTGCGGTGATCGGGAGCACGATCAAGTCGGGCACGAACGAGTTCCACGGCAACGCCTTCGAGTACTGGCGCGACAGCAGCCTGGCCGCGAACGACTTCTTCAACAACAGGGCGGGCGCCAAGAAGGCCGAGCTGTCGCAGCACATCTTCGGAGCGACCCTCGGGGGCCCCATCGTCAAGAACAAGATCTTCTTCTTCGGCGACTACCAGGGCTTCGTCCGGAACCGGCCGAGCGAGCTGGTCCGGACCGTAGCCCCCGACAACTGGCGACGGGGAGACTTCTCCGATGCCGGGGTGACCATCATCGACCCCCAGACCGGCCGGCCCTTCCCCGGCAACCAGATCCCGCAGAGCCGGTTCAGCCCCATCGCGCGGGCCATTCTCGCCAACCAGACGCTCTATCCATCCCCGACCCTGCCCGGGCAGCTGAACAACCTGGTGGCCCCGAACTCGGACAAGCAGCGGGCCCACCAGGGCGACTTCAAGCTTGACGCGAACCTTTCGGATGCCGACCGCATGTTCGCCCGCTTGTCCCTCCAGAAGTTCAAATCGGAGCCCGAGCGAGCGCCGATCCCCAGCAACTTGACGGGCACCAACGACGCGCCCTTCGTGGGCGCGGCCCTCGGTTGGACCCACACCCTCAGCCAGCACGCCATCAACGAGCTGCTCCTGGGCTTCACCAAGGTGAAGTTCCTGACCCTCAGCACGGACTGGGCCGGGATCGGGGACGCCAACGCGAGCGTCGGCATCCCGGGCGGCCAGAGCATCCCCGGACTGAGCGCGTTCAATATCGGCAGCATCGGCTTGGGGAGCGCTGCCAACCAGGAGTTCAACGACATCAAGAGCTACCAGCTCACGGAGAAGTTCTCGCTGTTCCGGGGCCGTCATCAATGGAAGTTCGGCGGTCGCTGGCTCTACCAGCGGCAGGGCTTCTCCTACTCGGGCAACGAGGGAGTCCTCGGCCACTTCGACTACACCGGCGCCTTCACCGGCTTCGCCTTCTCGGACTTCCTCCTCGACCAGGTCCAGAAGAAGGGCAAGGGCGGCGACACCGCTCCCTTCCTCCAGATCCAGCACCGCGTCGGCATCTTCGCCCAGGACGACTTCCGGGTCCGGAACGACCTCACCCTGAACCTGGGCATCTCCTGGGAGTTCACCTCGCCCCTCGTCGAGAAGGACAACCGCCAGATCAACATCGACCTGACCACGGGGCAGATCCTGCAGGCCGGGCAGAACGGCAACAGCCGGGCGCTCTACGACGCCTACTACGGCGGCTTCGAGCCTCGGGTCGGCTTTGCCTGGACGCCCTCGGACAAGTGGGTGGTCCGTGGAGCGTTCGGGATCGTGCAGTACATGGAAGGCACCGGAAAGAACCTGAGGCTCCCCGCGAACCCGCCGTTCTTCACGGAAGGCCAGAGGACCTTCGACGCCACGACGGGGCCAGGGACCGCATCGAACGGCTTCGCCGACGTGATCGCCGTCGGAGGCGGCGTGAGCACTCTCTACCGGGTCTTCGCGAAGGATCTCCGGCCGCAGTTCACCAAGCAGTGGAACGTCTTCGTGGAGCGCAAGCTGACCGACGCGCTCTCCGCCCAGGCGGGATACGTGGGCAGCCGCTCCAGCCACATGGTCGTCCCCTTCGACTTCAACCAGCCCAACCCCGGGGTCGGGAACCCCGACACCTGGCTGCCCCTGCAGCAGCGGCGACCGCTCTATGCGCTCAACCCCAACATCGGCACCACCAGCGGCACGAACTCGATCGGCATCGGCGCCTACGATGCCCTCCAGGCGAGCGTCCGCCAGCGCACCAACGCCGGGCTCGAGTTCCTCGCGTCCTACACCTACAGCAAGTCTCTCAGCGACAACGTCGGGTACTACGGAACCGGCTGGGGCCAGACCGGGGCCCAGGGCTACTACTACCTGGACAGCACCGACCCCCTGCGCGACTACGGAAGGTCCACGTACGACGCCCGGCACAACTTCACGCTGGCCGGCACCTACGAGCTGCCTTTCGGCAAGGGCCGCAAGGCGGGTGGCGACTGGAGCGGGCTGAGGAACGCGGTCCTGGGCAACTGGAACCTGCATGGCATC
>VBJX01000137.1 GCA_005879775.1 Chloroflexota bacterium | reverse complement strand
TGGCGGCGGTGGGCGCCATGGCTTGGGGCCTGGCCGCCGCCCGGCCGCAAGGGACGGACGCGCAGCCTCCCGCCTCGGACTTCGCGCGCCTCCCGGCCAAGCTCCCCCTCACCGACGGGCAACGGCTGAGGATCGCCGAGAGCGGCGAGGCGGTCACCGTTTCCGGCGAGACCTTCGCCTACCACTTCAGCAAGCGGAATGGCCTCATCGACCGCGTCGAGGTCCTGGGTGACGCGCTGACGGACGGCCCGATTCCCGACCTCACCCTGGCCGAGAACATCGATCGGACGGTCTCGCCCTACGCCGCGCGACACGAGCGGGCGGGCCAGCTGTCGGTGCTTTCCGCCGACCCGGCGCGCGCACGCCTGGCGGCGACCGGCCAGCTCACGTCCCTGGACGACCGGCGATTCCCGTTGCGCTACGCGATCACCTACGACGTGTTCATCGACGGGGTGGTGGGGGTCGCGGTCGAGTACACGAGCCTCGAGGACTGCTGGTTCCGCTGGCTCAGCCTCTCCGGCGGTGCCCTCAAGGCGGCGCCCCTGAAGTTCCTCTCCTGGGCGCCGGAGCAGTCGACCGCGCAGGAAAACGGCCAGCAGTTCAAGGCGCTGGGGGAAGAGGCCCCGGGCAAGCTCGTGGCGGGAGTCTTCATCCCGTGGTTCTGGCTCGGCAACGAGCGGACGGGGCTCGAAGTGACGACCTGGGACGTGAGCTCCCAGACCTGGAACCACGTGGACGGCTCGTCGCGGAAGGACCAGAGCGACATGTTCGTGCTGGAGCGTCGGGACGGACGGATCGAATGGGAGGACTTCCTGCGCCGCAACGTGGGGACCTTCGCGCGCAAAGGCTGGCGATCGGGCGGCCAGTTCGCGCTCGGGGTGACGCCCTCGAAGCGTTTCGACCCCTACTACGCGATGCTCAAGGGTTACCACCTCGGCCCTCACCAGCATCGGCCCGATTTCGCCGCTCCGAGCGAGGAGCAGATCCGGCTGCTGGCCCAGAGCGGCTACGACCTCCTCACCGGCATCGCCAACTGGCGCTCGGGGGAGTACGTGCCCCTCAACGAGGAGGACGTGCGGCGCACCATCACGCTGTGCCATCGCTACGGCATCAAGGTCATCCCCTACGTCACCCTCATGGACCTGGGCCAGGGAACCGACGCCTTTCGCGAGCACGGAGCGGACTGGGCGATCGAGCCCACCACGGAGTTCTACCGGAGCTCCAGCACCTTCCGGGACCCCGCGGTGGAGCGGGCCTGGCGCAACGATCCCGACCCCCAGACCATGCTGATGTGCCCGAACGCGGAGGGCTGGCGCGCGCATTGGGAGAAGCAGATCGACCGGATCGTCGACCAGTACGATTTCGACGGCATCTACGTCGACTTCTGGTCGGCGCGCCTGGTCTGCGAGAACGCGCGCCACGGATGCGGCGGGCGCTTCCGGCGCTACACGGTCCCCGGCGCGCGGGCCATGCTCGTCCACGCCTACAACCGGCTCAAGGCCAAGGACCCGCGCGCCATCATCAAGGTCAACACGAACACCCTGAGCACGAGCCTCCTCACGAGCCTCATGGACCTGCGGCTGGTGGGCGAGAACACCGACGCCGCGAGCCTCGATCCCATCTCCCGGCGGTGGGTCTTCTCTTCCCACCACCTGGGCGCGACCACGGAGCTCCTGTTTCGGCGCACCATGCTGCCTCCCGAGCAGCAGCCGGGGTTCGGCGCCGTCGTCAACTTCCTCCCCCAGGTCTTCGCCCGCCCCCCCATCGAGGGCCGCAAGACTTACGACGACTTCGACGTCTTTCGGGCGTTCGGGGCGGAGCAGGGCGAGTGGCGACTGGGGATCGCGGAGCCGTCCCTGGTGGCGGTGGATTCCCCCGGCGTGTTCGTGAACGTGATCCAACGACCGGACCGCTGGCTCGCGACGTTCATCAACCCCGGCGCTTCACCCGTCACCGCCCGGCCATCGCTCGGCAAGGCGGGTCCGGGAAGCCTGGTCTACGACCCGCTGGCCGAGCGGATCGTCTGCGACCCCAAGGGGGCCGCGGGGCCGAAGGTGCTCGAGGTGGAGCTGCCCTCGGGCGGCTCCCGCACCCTGCAGTTCCAGGAACGTCCGACGCATCCCACCCTGCTCTCCGCGCTGGGCGGGCGGCGGGAGGCCCGGCAGGAGTGGGACGGCCGCGCGAGGAGGCTGCGCCTTTCCGTGTCCGCCGCCCCGGGCACGCCGGTACGCTACACCCTCTACAGCGAGGCGCCGGTGAAAGCGGTCACCAACGACCGTGGACAGGCGGTGGCGTTCACCTGGTCACCCGAGACGCGCCTGGCCCACGTGTCGGTCGCTCACGAGGAAGGGGACCGCATTGACGTCTCTTTCTAGGAGGACGCACTGATGCGGCGCATGGCGGGATTCGTCGTGGGAGCGGCGTTGCTGTTCCCGGCGCGCGCGCAGGCCCAGGAGACCCCCGCGCGCCGGCACGAGATGGTCATCGAGCACCTGAAGAAGACCGCGGCCGCGATCTCGGAGCGCTGCCTGAGCGACGTCCGCTCGCTCGACGAGTGGAAGCGGGTGCGCCCCGCGCGCCGGAACGAGCTGCTGTACATGCTGGGGCTCGACCCGCTGCCCCGGCGGACGCCGCTGGCGGCGCGGGTCACGGGAACCCTCACCCGTCCCGACTATCGGATCGAGAAGGTCGTCTTCCAGAGCCAACCCGGTCTCTACGTGACGGGGAACCTCTACCTCCCCGCGAAGGGCTCGGAGCCGCGGCCGACCATCCTCTATCTCTCCGGCCACACGCCGCATCCCCTGGGCGCGAAGTTCTACTACCAGGACCGCGCGGCCTGGTTCGCCGCTCACGGCTACATGTCCTTGATCCTCGACACCCTGGAGTTCGGCGAGGTCCCGGGCATCCATCACGGCATCCACGACCTGAACATGT
>VBJX01000139.1 GCA_005879775.1 Chloroflexota bacterium | reverse complement strand
TCAGGCGCTCCTCGAACTCGCCGCGGTATTTGGCGCCGGCCACCATGGCGCCCAGGTCCAGGGCCACCACGCGCTTCTCCTTCAGCCCGTCGGGGACGTCGCCGCGCACGATCCGCTGGGCCAGCCCCTCCGCGATCGCGGTCTTGCCGACCCCCGGCTCGCCGATCAGGACCGGGTTGTTCTTCGTGCGTCGGGAGAGGACCTGGATCACGCGGCGGATCTCGTCGTCACGCCCGATCACCGGGTCGAGCAGCCCCTTGCGGGCGGCATCGGTCAGGTCGCGGCCGTATTTCTCCAGTGCCTGGTAGGTCGCCTCGGGATTCTCGCTCGTCACTCGCTGGTTCCCTCGAATGCTGGCAAGCGCCTCGAGGACTGCAGCGGCATCGACCCCGTTCTCGGACAGGATGCGCTGGGCCGAGTTGCCGGCACCGTCCTCGATGATGGCCAGCAGCAGATGCTCGGTTGAAACGTAGTCGTCGTGCATGCGCTCCGCAATCGGGTGGGCGTCGGAGAGGATGCGGCTCGCATCGCGTGAGAGGGTCAGCTGCGCGGCCCCGCTCACCTTCGGCAGCTTGCCGAGGTCGGCGCGGATCGCGTTCGCAATCGCCTCCGGCCGGCGCCCGATCGCCTCCAGGACCGCCGACACGACTCCGTCCGGCTGGTCCACCAGGGAGAGGAGCAGATGCGCCGCGGTCAGCTCCGGCTGGCCCTCGCCCTCGGCAAGGGTCTGGGCGGCGACGATCGCCTCCTGCGCGCGGGTGGTGAAGCGTTCGGTGCGAATCAGTGTGTGCCCCCGTCTCGTCGCGGATCGGGCTGCGGCTGGCGGCCCAGGAGCTTGGCCAGCTCCTCGCGATCGGATTCGGGCAGGGTCGGCAACACCAGGCGCACGCGTACCACGAGATCGCCGCGCTCGGTCGACTGCTCGCCGCTCCGGCCGCCCCGCGGCAGGCCGCGCCTCGGGATGCGGATCTCCTGCCCGTTCTGCGTGTTGGGGCGGATGCGCAGCTTCACCGTTCCGGTGGGAGTCGCCACAGGGACCTCGGCGCCGAGCATGGCCTCGGCCAGGGTGAGCGGCAGCTCCGTGACAAGGTCGGCGCCGCGTCGTTCGAACCGCGGGTCGGGCTTGATCCGGACCGTGATCACCACGTCACCCGCCGACTCCCCCTCGCGGATCCCGGCTCCGCGCAGTTTGATGCGCGCTCCGTCCGCCACTCCGGCCGGAATCTTGACCTGCAGCCGCCTGCCGTCGACCGCCACCATCCGCTCGGCGCCGGTCGCCACCTCGGCCAGCGTCAGCTCGGCGGTGGCGTGGGCCTCCCGCAGGCGGGGCGTCGGGCTGCGACCGGCCGTAGCCGGCCGTGGCGACCCGGAGGTGACGCGTCCGAGGTTGCCCAGGTCACCAAAGTCGAAGGCCTGCTCGAAGCTGCCACCGCCGCCACCTCCGTCGCCGAAGAAGACGCGGAAGAAGTCACTGAAACCGCCCAGGTCCTCGGCGTTGACCCGGCGCGTCTCCCAGCGGACGCCGCCCGGGGCGCCGCCAAAGCCACCCCAATCGGTTCCCCCGCCGCCGAAGCCGGTGTTGGCATACGCCTGCCAGTTGGCCCCGAGCTCGTCGTAGCGGCTGCGCTGCTCGGGGTCCGACAGGACCGCGTTCGCCTCGTTCGCTTCCTTGAAGCGGCGCTCAGCCTCGGCGTCGCCGGGATTGCGATCCGGATGGAGCTCGCGTGCCAGACGGCGGTAGGCCTTCTTGATCTCGGCGGGGGAGGCCGTCTTCGGCACGCCAAGGACCGCGTAATAGTCCTTGTACTCCATCAGGATCCATCCCGATCAGGTGCGCCCGATCAGGCTCCGCCGGCCGGCGGTTGGTCGACTGGGACCTCCGGCGTGGCCGGAATCGGCACCTCCGGCGTCTTCCGTGATCGTCGCGCCGTCCGTGGCGCGACGCGCTTCTGCCGGGCCGCCCGTTCGGCCTTGATCCGTGACGCCGGCCGAGGCGCGTCGATCAGGGCCTCGGCCAGCACCTGGTCCATCGTCTCGACGGGGACCAGCCGCAGCTGGCTGCGGATCTCTTCGGGCACCTCAACCAGGTCCTTCTCGTTCCGCTTGGGGATGAGGACCGTCTTGACCCCCGCCAGGTGCGCCGCCAGCAGCTTGCTCTTCAGCCCGCCGATGGGCAGCACCCGCCCACGCAGGGTGATCTCGCCGGTCATGGCCAGGTCGCGCCGCACCGGCCGTCCGGTCAGGAGGCTGGCGATGGCAGTCGCCATCGTGACACCCGCCGAGGGGCCGTCCTTGGGG
>VBJX01000135.1 GCA_005879775.1 Chloroflexota bacterium | reverse complement strand
GAACAGGCCGAGTGCCAGCCAGGCAACGAGGACGATGGCCGCCAGGATTCGCACCGGAGAACGATGGCATGCGCTGCGCTGCGTCGGCGCCCACCCGGCGCGGAGGTCCGTTGCGAGCGTGCTGCGCTAGAATCGGACGCGGCCTCGGATGGGTGCATCGGCGGGGCCGTTTGAGCGCCTGAAACCTCGACAGGAGCCGTTGCCCTGGACCTGACCGGCGTCCTCTTCGTCCTGCTCGCCGTCGGCGTGATCGGAGCCGGGCTGCTGGTCGTCACGCTGCGCAACATCATCCACAGCGCGGTCGCGATGATGGTCTGCTTCGGCTCGCTGGCGGGGATGTACGCGCTTCTCGGCGCCCCGATCGTGGCCGCGGCACAGGTCCTCATCTACCTGGGCGCGATCAGCGTCCTGATCCTGTTCGCGATCATGCTCACCCAGGCGGGCGACGCCAACCTGCCTGCCCCCTTCCATCCCCAGGTCTGGGTGGCCGCGGTCGCCGCCCTTGCGATCGTGGGGCTGACCGGCTGGGCGGCGATCACCACCGATTGGGGCGCCGCGGCGACAACCGTGGCCATCGTGGTCAATGACGTCGCGACCGCCCTCTTCACCGACTACGCGCTCCCCTTCGAGATCCTGTCGCTCCTCCTGCTGGTGGCGATCATCGGCGCCATCTACCTGGCCCGGCGCCCCGAAGAGGACGAGAGGGCCAACTGATGGGCCTGACGTCCTACCTGGTCGTCTCCGCGATGCTCTTCGGGATCGGCGCCTTCGGCTTCATGGCGCGGCGCAACGCGATCCTGATGCTGATCAGCATCGAGCTGATGCTCAACTCGGTGAACCTGTCGCTGGTCGCCTTCAACGCCTACCTGCCCAACCCGGCGAACGCGGGCGCCATCTTCGCGCTGCTGGTGATGGCCGTCGCGGCGGCAGAAGCGACCGTGGGGCTGGCGCTGGTGATCGCCATCATCCGCACGCGGCAAACCCCGGAGGTCGACGAGTACGCCGACCTGAAGGAATAGACCGATGACGATCGAGACCCTGATCGCGGTCATTCCCGTGCTGCCGCTGGCCGGCTTCCTGTTCGCCGTCCTGGTGGGGCCGCGCCTCGACCGCATGCCGAGCCACGGTCATGCCGAGCACGAGGCGAAACACGCCGATGACCACGGCATCCATTCGGGACACGGCGGCGAGACCCACGACGCGCACGAGGCGGTCGACGAATCCACGCTCAGCCCGATCCCCTCCGAGGAGGAGCAGCGCGCCACCTCGCCGCACGCCGGCCACGCCGACGACCTGGCCAACAGCAACGGCGCCGATGGGGTCATCCCCGATGACCTGAACGATGGGCGTGGCCAGGTCGGGCACGTCGTGGAGGGCGCGCCGCGCCCCCGCTATCTGTCCTGGATCGTGCCGACCGGGCTGGTGGCGGTGGCCTGGGCCTTCAGCATGATCGTCTTCGCCAACGTGGTCCTCGGCGGCCACACGTACCACGTGACGGTCTACGAGTGGATCGGGTCGGGGACCTTCCGCATCCAGGTCGCCTTCCTGGTCGATGGCCTGACCGCCATGCTCCTGCTGGTGGTCAGCACGGTGGGGCTGCTGGTCCACGTCTACAGCATCGGCTACATGGATGGCGACCGAGGGTTCTGGCGCTTCTTCGCCTACCTGAACCTGTTCATGTTCAGCATGTTGCTGCTGGTCATGGGCGACAACTTCCTGCTCCTCTACGTGGGCTGGGAGGCGGTCGGCCTGTGCAGCTACGCCCTCATCGGCTTCTGGTACAAGAAGCCATCCGCGGCGGGGGCCGCCAAGAAGGCGTTCGTCGTCAACCGGATCGGCGACTTCGGCTTCGGGCTCGGGATCATCATGATCTGGACCCTGCTGGGCACGCTGAATTTCAGCGATGTCTTCGCCCGTGTCGGCACCCTCGATGCGACCGCCATCACCGTCATCTCGCTCCTCCTCTTCGCCGGAGCGGTGGGCAAGAGCGCCCAGTTCCCGCTGCACGTGTGGCTGCCTGACGCGATGGAGGGGCCGACCCCGGTCAGCGCCCTGATCCATGCCGCGACCATGGTCAACGCCGGGGTCTACATGGTCGCCCGCGCCAACCCGATCTTCTCCTCCTCGCCGGTGGCGATGTGGGTGGTGGCCAGCATCGGGGTCTTCACCGCCATCTTCGCCGCCGCGATCGCCCTGACCCAGAACGACATCAAGAAAGTGCTCGCCTACTCGACCGTGAGCCAGCTGGCCTACATGTTCTTCGCCTTGGGCATCGGGGCCTGGGTGGCAGCCATCTTCCACCTCGTCAGCCACGGCTTCTTCAAGGGGCTCCTCTTCATGGGCTCCGGCTCGGTGATCCACGGGGCGAACGGCGAGCAGGACATGCGCTACATGGGTGGGCTGCGGGAGCCGATGCGGTGGACCTATCGGACGATGGTGGTTGGCTCGCTGGCCCTGGCCGGGA
>VBJX01000134.1 GCA_005879775.1 Chloroflexota bacterium | reverse complement strand
GGCGGCGAGCGGTTGGCGACCCCATCAACCTCAAGGGCCCCAAGGGCAAGTTCGTCCTGCAGCCCGATGGGCGAACCTGCCTGCTGGTCGCCAGCGGGACCGGGCTGGCGCCATTCATGAGCATGCTCAACACCCTTCGCAGCCGTGACGAGTCCCGCGACCTGGTGGTCCTGCATGGGGTCAGCTATGACCACGACCTCGCCTGGGGCGAGGAGCTGCGGGAGGTCAGCGCCTCCGGGTTCCCGCTCCGCTACGCGGCGACCGTCTCGAGACCCGAGGAGTGCCCGGCCTGGGTGGGGCTGAGCGGGCGGGTCGAGGCGGTGGTGCCTGGCCAGCTCGACGACCTTCGGCTGACCGCGGACAACACGACCATCTACCTGTGCGGCAACCCGGACATGGTCTCGGCCGTGGAGGAGATCGCTCTCCAGCGTGGCTTCCCTCCGGAGCAGATCCGCAAGGAGCTCTACTGGCCGAAAGGGCGGGAACACTGATGGGCGAGCCCTACTACCTGACCACGGCCATCTTCTACCCGAGCCCGGGGCCGCCGCTTCATTCGCTCTTCGAGGCGGTCGGGGCTGACGCCATCGCGCGCTACCATCGGCTCCTGGGGCGCGACGTGCGCTTCCTGACCGGGATGGACGAGCACTCTGCCCAGGTCGAGCGCCTGGCAACCGAGCGGGGAAGCGAACCACGCGCCCTGGTCGACGCCTGGGCCGTTGCCTGGCGGGACGCCTTCGACCGCTTCTCGATCAGCTACGACCGCTTCATCCGGACCACCGACCCCGATCACGTGGCGGCATCGACCGAGATGGTGCGCCGAGCACAGGCCAACGGCGATATCTACCGAGGCACCTACGCCGGCTGGTTCTGCACCGGCGACAACGAATTCAAGACCGAGACCCAGCTCGTCGACGGCCACTGCCCCGATCACCCCACCCTGGAACTCCTCTGGCTCGAGGAGGAGAACTACTTCTTCCGCCTCTCCCGCTACCAGGGGGCGCTGGAGGAGCTGTATGTCACCAACCCGAGCTTCTGCGAGCCGGAGCACTTCCGCAACGAGGTGCTCGGCTGGCTGCGCGACGGCCTGACCGATTTTTCGGTCAGCCGCGCCGGATCGGCCTGGGGGATCCCGTTCCCGGATGATCCGAGCCACCGGATCTACGTCTGGTTCGACGCGCTCACCAACTACGTGACCGGTGCCGGCTTTCCGGCTGATACGGACGCCTTCGCCCGATTCTGGCCGGCCGATCTGCACGTCATCGGCAAGAACATCACCCGCTTCCATTGCCTCTATTGGCCGGCGATGTTGATGAGCGCCGGGTTGCCGCTCCCGCGGCAGGTCTTCGCCCACGGCTTCATGCTGCTGCGCGGCGAGAAGATGTCGAAGACGCGCGGCAACATCCTCGATCCTGATGAAGCCGTCCGCCTCTTCGGCGTTGACGGCATCCGCTACCTGGTGCTGCGCGAGATTCCATTCGATCGCGACGGCGACATCACGCTCGAGGGGCTCGTTCGCCGCTACAACGCCGACCTGGCCAACGACCTTGGAAACCTCGTCAACCGCACGGTGAGCATGAGCAAACGCTACCTCGACGGGGCTCTGCCACCCGTCGGCAGCGCCGACGCGGCGGCGGACGTGGAGCTAGCTGCCGCCGCCGGGACCGCGATCGCGGCATACCACGCGGCCATGGAGCGCCACCATCTCGACGAGGCGCTGGCCGCGGTCATGCAGCTGACGTCGGCGGCCAACGGCTACGCCGAGTCGCAGGCACCCTGGACCCGTCACAAGGCGGG
>VBJX01000136.1 GCA_005879775.1 Chloroflexota bacterium | reverse complement strand
GCCTGCTGCCCGGTGGTCGCCTCGAGCAGGCGATACTCGTGAGCGGTCAGGGTCGCGCGCAGGAAGCGGCGGACCTGCGGCTCGTCCTCGACCACCAGGACCACGGGTGGCGTCCCCTTGCTCGGCGGAGGGGCGTCAGGCGGGCTCACGCTCACCGTCTTCCTCCATCGCGGGGGGCGGGCCGTCCCCCAGGGGCAGGGTGAAGCGGAAGGCCGCTCCGCGCGACGGCCTGTTCTCGGCCCAGATCCGGCCGCCGTGCGCGGTGACGATCGCGCTGCAGATCGGCAGGCCGAGGCCGAAGCCGCGTTGTCCGGATCCGCCCCGGTAGAACTTCTCGAAGACGCGCTCCTCGGCCCCGACGGGAAGGCCGGGCCCTTCGTCGGCCAACTCGACCGTCACCGCGCCGTCTTTCGAGGCAGCCGTGACCACGATCGGCGATCCGGGCGGGGTGTACTTGAGGGCGTTGTCGAGGAGGTTCACGAGGACCTGCTCGACCAGGACTCCGTCCACCGGCACCAAGGGCAGGTCCTCGGGGATCGAGACCTTGATGGGGCGTCCCTTCGCCCTTCTCTCGAGCCGGGCCAGGGCGGTTCCCACCAGCTCCTCCAGCGAGTGCCAGTCGCGGCTGAGCGCGAGCGACCCCGACTCCAGCCTCGTCATGTCGAGGAGGTTCGTCACCAGCCGGTTGAGCCGCTCGGCCTCCTCGTAGATGGCCTCCTTCAGCTCGCGCTCCGCGGCCTCGTCGAGGGAGCCGGGCTCCAGCAAGGTGCTCGCGGCGCCCGTGATGGTGGCGAGGGGCGTGCGCAGGTCGTGGGAGACGGAGCTCAAGAGCGTGCTGCGGAGCCGCTCCGCCTCCACCGCGAGGCGCGCCTGCTCCGCCTCGCTCCCCAGGCGGACGCGCTCCAGGGCCGAAGCGGCCTGGCGCGCCAGGGTCTCGAGCAGGTCCAGCTGGTCCGGGGCCAGGGGGAGCAGGGTCTCGGGGGGACGTACGCCCAGCACGCCCAGGAACGACTGCGTGCCCTTGAGGGGAACGTAGAGGGCCGACGCTCCGGGGAGGGTGTCGGTGCCCAGCCCGGCCATTCGGCCGTGGTCGAAGGTCCACTGGGCGACCGCGGCCTCACGGGAGCTGGCCCCCGACCCGTCGCCGGTGGGCTCTTCGAGTCGGCCATTCGATCCGGGGAGCAGGACGCTCGCCGAGCCCTGAACGAGCTCCGACACGTGCCGGGAAGCGATGCGCACGACTTCCTCCGCCGTGCGGGCTCCCGCCAGCTCCCGACTCATGGCGTAGAGGGCCTGCGTCCGCCGCTCCCGCTGGCGGGCCGCCTCCGCCTGCGCCTTCACCCTCACCGCCAGGGTGCTGATGAGGAGGCTGACCACGAGCATCACTCCGAAGGTGACCAGGTACTGGGTGTCGCTCACGGCAAAGGTCATGTGGGGCGGCACGAAGAAGAAGTCGAACGCGGCGACGCTCAGCACGGCCGCCAGACCGGAGGGCCTCCGCCCGTGCCGAGTGGCCACGAAGGCCACCCCCAGGAGATAGACCATGATCAGGTTCGAGTTGTCGAAGCGTCCGAACATGGCCCAGCACACGAGCGTGCAGAGGACGACGACCCCGGCCGACCACCGGTAGGGACCCAGGGTCCCCCGTCCCCGCTCGGCCGTGACCAGGGTTGGGCGGGGCGGCCCCGTCTGCCCACCCGTGATGACATGGACCTCGATGCCGCCGCTCCCCCGGACGAGCTCGTCCAGGAGCGAGCCCTTCAAGCGGTCGCGCCAACGGGAGTGGGCGGGCTTGCCCACGACGATCCGGTTCACGTTGCGTTGGCGCGCGAAGGTCAGCAGAGTCTCGGCGACGCTCTCGCCGGCGAGGGCGACCGTCTCCGCGCCCAGCTCCTCCGCCAGCTTCATGGTGGTGGCCAGGGCCTGCCTCTCCGCCGCCGACAACGCGGGCTGGGTCGCGCTCTCGACGTAGGCCACCATCCAGTCCGCCTTGAGGCGCGCCGCCGTGCGCCGCGCCGCCCGCACCAGGCGGTCGCTCTCGGGGTTCGGGCGCACGCACACCAGGATCCGCTCCGCCACCGGCCAGGTGGGCTCGATCTCGTGGTCGCGGCGATAGGTCTGGACGTCCGCGTCCACGTGCTCCGCCGTGCGGCGCAGGGCCAGCTCGCGCAGGGCGAGCAGGTTGCCCCGGCGGAAGAAGTTCCGCGCCGCGTCGGCGGCCCGCTCCGGGAGATAGACCTTGCCCTCGGCCAGGCGCTTGAGCAGGTCCTCGGGGGGCAGGTCGACGAACTCCACCTCGTGCGCGTCGTCGAGGATCTTGTCCGGCACCGTCTCCCGGACCGCCACCCCCGTGACCTGGTTCACCAGGTCGTTGAGGCTCTCGACGTGCTGGACGTTCAAGGTGGTGTAGACGTCGATGCCCGCGTCCAGGAGCTCCCGGGCGTCCTGCCAGCGCTTCGCGTGGCGCGCGCCCGGGGCGTTGCTGTGGGCCAGCTCGTCCAGGAGGAGCAACCCGGGCTTTCGTGCGAGGGCGGCGTCGAGGTCGAACTCGCGAAGCTGTACTCCGCGGTACTCGACCGCGCGCGGAGGAATGCGCTCGAGGCCTTCGGCGAGGGCCGCGGTCTCCGCCCGGCCGTGGGTCTCGATCCAGCCGAGGACGACGTCTTTGCCCTCGGCCCGCCGGGCGCGCGCCGCCTCCAGCATCGCGTAGGTCTTGCCCACGCCGGGGGAGGCGCCGAAGAAGATCTTCAGCCGCCCGCGACTACCTTCGTCGGCGGCCAGGCGCCGCAAGAGGGCATCGGGATCGGGTCGTTGCTCGGTCATCGCGCCTGGGCGCCCAGCCTAGGGCGCGGCTTCGAGCAGCAGCACCGCGTCCTCCCAGT
>VBJX01000138.1:307-3439 GCA_005879775.1 Chloroflexota bacterium | reverse complement strand
CGCGCCTGCGGGCACTGCCTGCACCGAGAACGGCGGCACGTACTGCGACGGCTCCGGGAATTGCGTGCCCTGAGGCCGTCGCCGGGGCCTAGGGACGGACGGGGCCGGCGCCGGCTCCCGTGCGCCCGATCGCGGCCGCGATGGCGTCGAGCTCGGCAGGGTCCAGCCTGAGGTCCGCTGCCCCGATCCAGCCGTCGACCTGCTCGGGCGAGCGGGCGCCCACGATGGCGCCGGTGACGCCCGGCCAGGCCAGGGTCCAGGCCACGGCCAGGGCCCCCACCGAGACCCCTTTCCCCTTCGCGATGGGCTCGAGGGCGTCGCGCAGGGCCAGGTTCCTCTGGAGCTTGGGAGGCTGGAACTCGGGGGCGCGCCGACGCCAGTCGTCCGCGGCCAGCGCCTGCATCCGGTCCTCGGAAAAGGCATCGGTGAGGAGGCCGGACTGCATGGGGCTGTAGACGATCACTCCGGTGCCGTGCTCCGCGCACCAGGGGATCTCGGCCGCGGCGACCCCCCGGCGGATCGCGGAGAAGGGCGGCTGCAGCGAGTCGACGTGGCGCACGGACCGGCAGCGCTCGAGGAGCGCGACGTCGAAGTTGGACACCCCCGCGGCCCGGACCTTGCCCTGCTCGACGAGGCGCGCCAGGGCCCCCCACGATTCCTCGACCGGGATGCCCGTCACGTCGGGCCAGTGGAACTGGAAGAGGTCGATGCGCTCGATCCCCAGGCGCCGCAGCGACGCCTCGCACTCGCGCGGGATCGAGTCGGGGCGCAGGGCGCGCTTCGCCTGCTTCATGCGGTCGGACTCGTCCCACTGGAGGCCGCACTTCGTGAAGACGAGCGGCCGCTCGGCGGAAGGCAGTTCCCGCAAGGCGCGGCCCACCACCTCTTCCGAGTGCCCGAGGCCGTAGACGGCCGCGGTGTCGATCCAGTTCACCCCCCTGGCCACCGCGTGTCGGATGGCCGCGATCGATGCGGCGTCGTCCTGGGGCCCCCAGCCGAAGGCCCATCCTCCGCCCCCGGCCGCCCAGGCGCCGAATCCCACGGTCGTGATCTCGAGGCCGCTCTTTCCGAGCGGCCGCTTCGGCAGGCTCATGTCCCCTCCCGATGAGGAGCGGATCTTACCTCGACCGTTCCCGAAGCCGCCCGCGTTCCGCGGGCTTGCCCGCCGGTCCATCCCGAGGCATCCTCAGCCGATGCGCGCGGCCTACTACGAGGGAAGCCAGAGGTTCCGGATCGGCGACTGCGCGCCCGTTCCCCCCGGTCCGGCCCAGGTCCAGATCAGGGTCTCGCACTGCGGCATCTGCGGCACCGACCTGCACGTCTTCCAGGGCCACATGGACGATCGCGTCCGGGTCCCGCAGGTCATCGGGCACGAGATGTCGGGCGCCGTGGCCGCGGTGGGCGACGGGGTGAACGGCTTCGCGCCCGGCGACCGGGTGACGGTCCGACCCCTCGACTACTGCGGCTCCTGTCCAGCCTGCCGCGCCGGGCACAGCCACATCTGCCAGAAGCTCAAGGTCCTCGGGGTCGACGCGCCCGGCGCCATGCAGGGCCTGTGGACGGTGCCCGCCCGCACCCTGCACCGTCTGCCGGAAACGCTCTCCCTCGAGCAGGGGGCGCTCGTGGAGCCGCTCGCGGTGGCCTGCCACGACGTCCGGGTGGGCGAGGTCGCGCCCGGCGAATACGTCGTGGTGCAGGGCGGAGGACCCATCGGGTCCCTCATCGCCCTGGTGGCCCGGCGGGAGGGCGCGCGGGTCCTCGTCTCGGAGGTCAACCCGTTCCGGCGGAAGCTGGCCGCTCGTTTGGGCCTCGACGCGGTGAATCCGTGTGACACGGACCTCCTCGAGCTCGTGAACGGGCAGACGGGCGGGGCGGGGGCCGACGTCGTCTTCGAGGTCACGGGGTCGGCCTCGGGGGCGGAGAGCATGGCGAGGCTGCCTCGCACCCGCGGGCGGGTGGTGGTGGTCGCGATCTTCGCGGAGCCGCCCAGGGTCGACCTGCACCGCTTCTTCCTGCGGGAGGTCAAGATGACCGGAGCCCGGGTTTACGAGCCGGAGGACTTCGAGAAGGCGATCGAGGTCGCGGCCTCGGGGACCCTGCCCCTCGGCTCCGTCATCACCGACGTGCTGCCCCTCGAGGGCGTGGACTCCGCGTTCCGCCAGCTCGAGAGCGGCGGCGAGGTGATGAAGATCCTGATCCGGTGCGGGGACTAGGCCCGGCCGCCCCTCACTCCTCGAGGCGCAGGCGCCCGAAGACGGCGGGGGTGTGGAAGGCGTCGCGGTTGACGGGCTGCCAGTTGATCCACTTGCGCTTGGCGGGCGGGCCCTGGATGCGGTAGAGGTTGATCCGCATCTCCTGACCGGGCCGCGGGGGACGGTGGTCGATCTTGTCCATGGGGATGCGCATCTCCCCGTACCAGACGGCGTGCTCCCGGTCGAGCCGCGCCTTGACCTGGAACCCGGAGTCCCACTTCCGGTCGTAGCGCGCCGGCCGCGCGCTCAGGTCGATCATCAGGTCGACCCACTCGCCCTGGGGCGAGACCTCGAACTCGGTGTAGCGCTCGATGTTCTCGAAGTCGGTGCCGATGAACGCCTCCGCCACGTCCCATTCCCACAGGCGGTCGGTCTCCGTGCTCGTGGAGGGGTCCGGCTTCAGGTACAGCTCCTCGTAGGGGCAGACGAAGAGCAGGTAGAGGTTGCCGGTCGTCCAGCGCGAGCGGATCTCCGTGCGATGGCCGGGGACGACCTCTCCGCGCCGGTCCCTCTCCGCCCACACCCCCGTCGACGCCTTCCACGCGGGCGCCTCGGGGTCGGCGGTGGGGGCCCAGTCGGAGGGAGCGCGGTGACTGACGAGGAGGGAGACGACGACCGGCAGCACTGCGTGGATCGCGCTCCCCATTTTTCCCCCTTGACAAACTTCGTAAGAGTTCCTAACAATCTTAACAAATCGGACCCTGCATTTCCGACTGGTCGTTGAACGGCCGGGTGCCGCCGGCGGCCGGGGGAGGTACCAGATGATGAACAGGTACCGGCTTGCGGCGGCGCTGGCCGCCACTCTCTACATCGGCACGGGGGGCTCCGCCTCCGCCCAGGGGACGAGCGGCAGCTTGTCCGGCAGCCTCGCCGACGAGAC
>VBJX01000138.1:0-200 GCA_005879775.1 Chloroflexota bacterium | reverse complement strand
ACCGGCGTCCAGATCAGGGTGGGGGACAGCCGGAGCCTCGGCCAGATGACGCTGGCCGTGGGGGGCAGGGCCGAGGAGGCGGTGGTCACCGCCCAGGTCGAGATGGTCCCCCTCAACTCGGGCGAGAAGAGCGCGACCCTGACCTCCGACCAGATCGAGAACATCCCGATCGTCGGCCGGACCGCGACCGAGCTGCTCAA
>VBJX01000131.1 GCA_005879775.1 Chloroflexota bacterium | reverse complement strand
GCGCTGGCCGGTGAGCAGCGCCGAGCTGCGGACGCCCAGCTGCGCGTTGGCCACGGGCGGGTTGACGATCAGGACGTGCTTGCGCCCGCGGGGCGCACCGTTGTCGTCGACCAGCTCCACCTCCGCCTCCAGCAGCCGCTCGGCGAGGTCCCGGGGATTGGCGATGGTGGCGCTGGCACAGATGAAGACCGGATCGGCCCCGTAGTGGCGGCAGACGCGGCGCAGGCGACGGATGACGTTGGCCACGTGGCTGCCGAAGAGGCCGCGGTAGGTGTGCAGCTCGTCGATCACCACGAACTGCAGGTTCTCGAAGAGCTTGAACCACTTGGTGTGGTGCGGAAGGATCGCCGCGTGCAGCATGTCCGGGTTGGTGATCACCACCTGCCCCGCGGCGCGGACCACGCTCCGCACGTTCGGCGGCGTGTCGCCGTCGTAGGTGTGGGTCTTCAGTGGCAGCTGCGCGGTGTCGGCCAGGGCACGCAGCTCGACGAGCTGATCTGCCGCCAGGGCCTTGGTGGGGAACATGTAGAGGGCGCGGGCGGTGGGGTCGCGCGCCACCGCGTCGAGGACCGGCAGGTTGTAGCAGAGCGTCTTGCCCGATGCAGTGGGGGTGACGACACAGACGTTGCGACCGGCACGGACCGCCTCGACGGCGTGCGCCTGGTGCGTGTAGAGCGCCTCGACGCCTCGTGAGCGGAGGGCATTGACGAGGCGGGGGTCGAGCCCGTCCGGCCAGGGCGCGTGGCGCGGCGGCTCCGGCTCAAGGACCCGATGCGCGGCCGTCAGCCGTGCGAGCCATGGATCCCCGAGCAGGGTCTCGATGGCATCGGCGGCGGTGGCGGAACGATCGACGAGCATGGTGCGCTCCAAAATAGCACGCCCGTTCTGTTTGTGGCTACCGGTTTCCAGCATCGGCGCGCTCGCGACAGCTCGACTGTCGCAGCGGCGGTGCTAGCGTTCCGCCTGATGATTCGACCGACGCCGTTCCATCCGCGCACGAGTGCCCTCAACGAGACAGGGCTCTGGAGCCACTGGGCAGGGCACCTGGCCGCGAACCGCTACCAGGAGTCGGACAAGTTCGAGTACTTCGCGGTGCGCAGCGCCGCGGGCATCTTCGACACCTCGCCGCTCTACAAGTACCGCTTCGCCGGACGCGACGCGGAGCGCTTCCTGGCCGGGATGCTGGCCCGCGACGTTCGAGCGTGTCCTCCCGGCCATGCGCAGTACACGACCTGGCTCGACGACCGCGGCTATGTCATGGAGGACGGCGTCATCCAGCACCGGAGGCCCGATGAGTACCTGCTCACCAGCGCCGAGCCGAACTTCGGCTACTTCGCCGACCGGATCGGCCGCCTGGGGGTGACGATCGAGGATGTCAGCAGCCAGATCGGGACGATCGCCGTCCAGGGACCCCGATCCCGCGAGCTCCTCGCCCGGCTGGTGCCGAGCGTCGGCGAGACCCCCTTCTTCGGGATCACGACCGGGCAGATCGGCGGCATCGGGGTGACCGTCTCCCGCACCGGCTACACCGGAGATCTCGGCTACGAGGTGTGGGTCGAGGCGGCGGATGCGCTCACCGTGTGGGACATCCTCTGGGAAGCGGCGGATGGCTACGGCGTCCTGCCGTTCGGCCTGGCGGCGCTCTACATGCTGCGCATCGAGGCGGGACTGCTGCTGCTCGCCGTCGACTTCGACTCGAGCCGCTACGCCTTCAACGATGCCCATCGGTCCACGCCGATCGAGCTCGGCTGGTCGTGGATGTTCAAGGGCCTGGCCGATGACGACCGCGCCTTCATCGGCCGTCGCGCCCTCGAGCGGGAGCTCGCTGATCGCACGTCGCGCTGGCGGATGAGCGGCCTGGTCGTCGACTGGGAGGATTACGATCGGGTCTATGGCGCCGCAGGGCTGATCCCGCCCAAGGTGCACGCGCCGGTCCACGAGGATTGGATGATCTACGACGAGGCCGGCGCGCGGGTCGGCTACGCCACCAGCTTCATGTACTCACCGGTCCTGCAGCGCCACATTGCCCTGGGCCGCGTCCGCCCGGACCTGGCCAAGGTCGGGCAGCGGGTGCAGCTGGAGTTCACCGTCGATCATCACTACGAGAAGGTGGCGGCCAACGTCGTCCGCCTGCCCTTCTTCAACCCCGAGCGGAAGACGGGATGAGCTCCGAGCCGTACGACGCGATCGTGATCGGCGGCGGCCACAACGGCCTGGTGAACGGGGCCTACCTGGCCCGCGGTGGCCTGCGCACCCTCATCCTCGAGCAGCGCGAGGTGGTCGGGGGCGCGGCGATCACCGAGGAGCTGCGTCCCGGGTTCTGGTTCACGACCTTCTCGTATGCCCTCTCGCTGCTGCGGCCGCAGATCATCCACGAGCTCGAGCTGCCGAAGCACGGCTTCATGCCGCTCCTCATGTCCTCGCGCTTCGCCCCGACCCCCGACGGCGAGTACCTGCTCTTCACCAAGCATCACGATGAGAACCTGCGCGAGATCGCACGCATCTCGCCGCATGACGCCGATGCCTACGAGCAGTACAGCCACGATCTCGATCGGGTCTGCCAGGTCATCAAGCCGATCCTGGACATGGTGCCGCCCGATCCGTTCAGCGACGATCCGGAGGAGCTCCTGGCCCTGGCCGGGATCGGCTCGCGCCTCCGGAGCCTTGACAAACGCACCTTCCACAACGCGATCCGACTGCTCACCGGCAGCGCTGCCGACTTCCTGGACGACTATTTCGAGTCCGATCTGCTGAAGGGCTGGCTCGCCTCGTCGGGGATCATCGGCTCCAAGGTCGGGCCCCGTTCGCAGGGCTCGGGACTCGTCCTCCTCTTCCACTCGCTCGGGGAGCACGACGGCGAGTTCGGCTCATGGGCCTTCCACAAGGGTGGCAACGGGGGATTCACCCAGGTCCTGGCCCGGGCGGCCACCGCGTTCGGCGCGGAGATTCGTCTCGGCGCCCAGGTGGAGCAGGTGCTGACCACCGACGGGCGCGCCACCGGCGTGGTCCTGGCCGATGGAACCGAGCTGCAGGCGCAGGTCGTCATCTCGGCGCTCGACCCGCGGCGCACGTTCCTGGAGTTGCTCAATCCGCGCGAGCTGCCGGACGACCTCGTGGAGACGGTGCGCCGCATGAAGTTCCAGGGC
>VBJX01000130.1 GCA_005879775.1 Chloroflexota bacterium | reverse complement strand
TGACCGATCGGCGGGGATCGGTCATCATCGGTCTAACACCGACCTATTGAGTCGGGATTCAGACCAGGAGATCGATGGCCCTACCCAATCCCGCCCTCGACAAGGTTCCGTCCGGCTACAAGTACGGCTGGCACGACCCTGAGATGAAGCCGCTTCATGTCATGAAGAAGGGCCTCTCTGCCGAGGTGGTCGAGGAGATCAGCCGCATCAAGGCCGAGCCGCAATGGATGACCGATCTGCGCCTGAAGGCCTATCGGCATTTCGAGGCCCGCCCGATGCCGACCTGGGGCGGGGACATGAGCCAGATCGACTTCCAGGACATCTACTACTACGTGACCGCCACGGACAAGGCGGTCCAGTCCTGGGACGACGTGCCCGACTACATCCGGCGCACCTACGACCGGCTCGGGATCCCCGAGGCGGAGAAGAAGTACCTCGCCGGCGTCGGCGGGCAGTACGACTCCGAGGTCGTCTACCACAACATTCGCGCCGACCTCGAGAAGCTCGGCGTCATCTTCCTGGGGACCGATGAGGGCCTGGTCAAGTACCCCGAGATCTTCCGCGAGCACTTCGGCACGGTCATCCCGGCCAACGACAACAAGCTGGCCGCGCTGAACACCGCGGTATGGAGCGGCGGCAGCTTCATCTACGTGCCGAAGGGGGTGCACGTCGAGCTGCCGCTGCAGGCCTACTTCCGGATCAACACCGAGAACATGGGCCAGTTCGAGCGGACTCTGATCATCGCCGATGAGGGGAGCAGCGTTCACTACGTCGAGGGCTGCACCGCGCCGGCCTACACGACGGCCAGCCTGCACTCCGCGGTGGTGGAGATCATCGTCAAGAAAGGCGCGCGGGTGCGCTACACGACCATCCAGAACTGGAGCCACAACGTCTACAACCTCGTTACCAAGCGAGCCGTCGCCCACGAGGACGCGGTGATGGAATGGGTCGACGGCAACCTCGGCTCGCACCTGACGATGAAGTACCCCTCCATCTACCTGCTCGGCGAGCGTGCCCATGGAGAGGTCCTCTCCATCGCGTTCGCCGGGAGCGACCAGCACCAGGACGCCGGCGGCAAGGTGATCCACGCCGCGCCGAACACGACCAGCCTGATCACCTCCAAGTCCATTTCGCAGGGGACTGGCCGCACCTCGTACCGCGGCCTGGTCAAGGTCTATCCCGGCTGCCACGGCGCCAAGTCGACCGTTCGCTGCGACGCTCTGATCCTCTCCGACGAGGCGCGCTCGGACACCTATCCGTACATGGAGATCGACGAGGAGGACGTCACGATCGGGCACGAGGCGACCGTTTCCAAGGTCGGCTCAGAGCAGCTCTTCTACCTGATGAGCCGGGGGATGAGCGAGGCCGAAGCGGCAGCCATGATCGTCAACGGGTTCATCGAGCCGATCGTCAAGGAGCTCCCGATGGAGTACGCGGTCGAGATGAACCGGCTGATCCAGCTCCAGATGGAAGGCGCGGTCGGCTAGCCCAATGGAAGGGCCCTGGAGCCCGCGGTCGGGCCATGGTGTCGTGCCGTCAGAGTCGTTCGTGCAGCACGATGGCGGCGCGGCATGGCCGTGCAGCACGGGTCGTCTCGACAGCGCGACCGACTCCAGATGACCGCCTCAGCTGTCAGTGCTCTGCCTGAGTCTCTCGACTCCAACGCCGTCGCGCGTCTCTCGCGTGACGAGCCGGCATGGCTTCGAACCCTGCGCAGCTCCTGGTGGCGGCGGGTCGAGGCCGATCCCTGGCCCTCATCCGCAGCGGAGGAATGGCGGCGCACGAAGCTCGATGACCTCCCCCGGGACGGGGCGCTTCTGACCGACCCTCCGCGGGCGACCTACGAGGTCGATTCTGCTCTCGCCGAGCAGGGGGTCGTCTTCACCGACCTGGCGAGCGCTGTGCGCGAGCATCCCGACTTGGTGCAGTCCCACCTGGGCCGGCGCGAGACGATCATCCCCCAGGGATCCATCTGGGCCCGATCGTTGGCGGCCTGGACCGGAGGCACCTTCCTGTATGTGCCGCGCGGGGTTGAGGTCGACGGGCCGCTGATGGCCCGCACCGAGCTCCCGGCCGGCGACTACACGTACCTGCCGCATACGCTCGTCGTCCTCGAGCCCGAGGCCCGGGTGACGCTCCTCGAGGAGATCTCCTCGCCCGATGGCGCCTCGACCTGGTTCGGTGGCACCGCCGAACTGGTGGTCGGTCCCGGAGCGCGGCTGCGCTACGCCAACCTGCAGCGGCTCGGCGACGGGGCCTGGCGGATCGGGGCGCAGCGCACCGAGGTCGGGCAGGACGCCGACGTGATCACGCTCAACGCCGAGGTCGGATCGCTGGTCAGCAAGATGGGGCTCGACCTCCGCATGAGCGGGAAGGGCGGCACCAGCAAGCTGCTCGGCCTGCTGGCCGCGGGCGGGAAGCAGATGATCGACATCAACAGCTGCCAGGACCTGCTTGGCAGCCACACCACCTCGGACCTGCTCTACCTGTCGGCGCTGTACGACGAGGCGCACGCTGCCTTCTACGGCGTGACCCGGGTGCGCCCCGATGCCAAGCAGACGAGCAGCTACCAGGAGTGCCGCAACCTGCTCCTCTCACCGAAAGCCGGTGCGGAGCCGATCCCGGTCCTGGAGATCGAGACGAACGACATCCTGCGCTGTGGCCACGGCGCCACCGCCGGCGCCATCGACCCGGTGCAGCGCTTCTATGCGCAGAGCCGCGGCCTGTCTGCCGACGAGGCGGAGCAGATGATCGTGCGTGGCTTCTTCGAGCGAGTGGTCGCCCAGATCGACTCGGAGCCGATCAAGGCCCGCATCCTCGATGCCCTCGCCAGCCGCATCGGCTACGCCGAGCTGGACGGGATCGCGGCATGACCACCGGATTCGCAGCCGGCCTGAGGACCAGCGACGTCGCCCCCGGAACGGTGGTGACCGTCATGGTCGAGGGGCGCCCCCTGTGCGTGGGCCGCACGCTCGACGGCCGATGGGGCGCGATCGACGACGTGCCCGCGCCACGGCGGACGCTTCGACCTGTTCACCGGCCGCGTCCTCGTCCTGCCCCCGGTCGTTCCGGTAAACGCATATCCGGTCCATCTCGAGGGCGAGAACGTGGTGGTCGAGCTGCCATGAAACTCTCGACACGCTCCGAGTACGGGATTCGGGTCCTGGTCGCCCTGGCCCAGGCCGAAGGTGAGCGGCCGCTGCCGCTCGCCCGGATCGCCCGGGCCGAGCGCCTGCCGCACGCCTACATCGAGCAGCTCGTCGGCGAGCTGCGGCGCGCCGGCCTGGTGAGCGCCACGCGCGGCCAGGCGGGCGGCTATCGGCTCTCGCGGCCGGCGGACCAGATCAACCTGGCCGATGCGGTCCGCGCGCTCGACGGGCCGATCCTGGAGATGCCGTGCGCCGGCCCCGACAACCTGGAGGCATGTGCCCGTCCCAAGGATTGCAGCGTGCACGAGGTCTTCGCCCGCCTGCAGGACTCGCTGAGCGGCACGCTGAGCGCCACCACGGTCGCGGACGTGGCCGTTGAAGCGGGCGGTCCGCCCTATCCGCCGGCCGTACGTCGCAGGATCGCGGCAGCGGCGAGCAACAAGGCCACGGGAGCCAGCGCATGACCGACCAGCTCGAGATCCGCGACCTGGAGGTCAGCATCGGCAGCAAACAGATCCTGAAGGGCCTGTCGCTGACGGTGAAGGTCGGCGAGGTGCACGCCCTGATGGGTCCCAACGGATCGGGGAAGACGAGCCTGGCCTACACCCTGATGGGCCACCCCGACTATCGGGTCGACGCCGGCTCGGTATCGTGGAGAGGCGAGGACCTGCTGAACAAGAAGATGACCCCGGACCGGCGTGCCCAGGCGGGCCTCTTCCTGGCGTTCCAGTACCCGAGCGCCATTCCCGGTGTCACCGTGGCGAGCTTCCTGCGCAACATCTACAACGCGATCCACCACCCCAAGGTGGCGGCCGCGGTCGCATCCGACGGGGCGATGCCCAAGTACACGGGGATTCCGCTCGCCAAGTTCCGCAAGCTGATGGAGGAGAAGATGGCGCTCCTCCAGATGGACCCTGCAGTCGCCGCGCGCTACGTCAACGATGGGTTCTCCGGCGGGGAGAAGAAGCGCCTCGAGATGCTGCAGATGGCGATCCTGAACCCGACCATGGCGATCCTGGACGAGACCGACTCGGGGCTCGACATCGACGCGCTGCGGGCGGTGGCCGAGGGGATCAATGCAACCCTCTCCCCGGAGATGGGGGTCCTGATGATCACCCACTACCAGCGCATCCTGAACTACGTGAAGCCGCAGTTCGTGCACGTCATGCTCGACGGCCGCATCGTGATGTCCGGCGGCGAGGAGCTGTCGCACCAGCTCGAGGCGAACGGGTACGACTGGGTGCGCGAGCAGGTTGGCCTGCCTGCCGGGATCGGGGACGAAGTCTCCGAGCCAGTGGCAGAGCACGTCTAGACTAGGACCGATGGCGATCGAGCCGGCCGCCCGCCCCGTCACCGAGGGAGCCTTCTCCGGGACGGCGCTGCGCGACGACTTCCCGATCTTCGACACTCCCACCGGCAGCGGGATGCGCCTCGTCTACCTCGATGCGGCGGCCAGCGCGCCGAAGCCCCGCAGCGTGATCGAGGCCGTCAGTGATGCCTACTCGCACCACTATGCCAACGTCCACCGCGGCATCTACGAGCTGAGCGAGGACGCCACCGCCCGCTTCGAGGGGGCGCGCCGCAAGGTCGCCCGCTTCATCGGCGCGCCGTCGGAGCGCGAGATCGTCTTCGTGCGCAACGCAACCGAGGCGATCAACCTGGTCGCCTATTCCTGGGGTCGCGCCAACCTGCGCGCCGGCGACCGGGTGGTGACCACCCAGCTCGAGCACCACGCCAACATCGTTCCGTGGCAGCAGCTGACCCGCGAGGTCGGCGCCACGCTCGACTACGTGGCCATCACCGACGACGGGCGCCTCGATCTCGACGACCTGCGCACAAAGCTGGCCGCGCACCCGAAGCTGCTCGCCGTCGCCCACGTGAGCAACGCCCTGGGGACGATCAACCCGCTGAGCGAGATCGTGGAGTTGGGCCACGAGGCGGGCGCGCTGGTCCTGATCGATGCCGCGCAGTCGGCGCCGCATATGCCGATCGACGTGGCCTCCCTCGGCTGCGACTTCCTGGCGCTGTCGGGGCACAAGATGCTTGGGCCGTCCGGCATCGGCGCCCTGTGGGGACGTCGGGAGCTGCTCGACGCCATGCCACCCTTCCTGACCGGTGGCAGCATGATCATCCGCGTCACCCTTGAAGGTGCCGAATGGAACGAGGTCCCTTACAAGTTCGAGGCGGGGACGCCGGCGATCGTCGAGGCGATCGGCCTGGGTGCAGCTATCGACTACCTCGAGGAGCTGGGCATGGAGAACGTGCGCGCCCACGAGCGCTACCTGTTCGAGCGCGCCTGGCAGACGCTGGGCGAGATCCCGGGCGTCAGGCGCCTGGGGCCCGATGATCCGGACCTGCACGCCGGAGTGATCAGCTTCCTGCTCGACGGGATCCACCCGCACGACATCGCGACCGTCTTCGACAGCCACGGGATCGCGGTGCGCGCCGGCCATCACTGCGCACAGCCGGTGATGCTGCGCTACGACATCCCGGCCACCACCCGTGCCAGTTTCTACGTCTACAACGACCTCGACGACATCGAGGCCCTCGGCAAGGCGGTCGTCGCCACCCAGATGCTCTTCGCCTGAGCCGATGGACAACCTGTA
>VBJX01000133.1:3845-6024 GCA_005879775.1 Chloroflexota bacterium | reverse complement strand
GCGCGCAACATCGTCGCCCGCATCGACGGCCGGGCGCTTGCTCCGTTCCGATACCGGCCGCTCGGCACGCTCGCCTCGATCGGACGGCGGACCGCGGTGGGCACCGTGTTCGGCATCCATGTCCGCGGCTGGATCGCCTGGTTCCTCTGGCGCGGCTACTACTGGAGCCGGCTCCCCGGCTTCAACCGCAAGGTCCGCGTCGCCCTTGACTGGCTCCTGACCGCGGCCTTCGGTGCCGATCCGGTGCAGCTCAAGGTCGAGGACGCGCACAGCGCGATGGGCTCCTCGGGGCGGCGGCGCCCGCCCGTCGCCGACGAGGATTGATCGGGGATACACTGCCGGCCATGTCTCGCGAAGAGCGTCGTGCCTACCAGCGGATGACGAAGAAGCAGGACCCGTATGCGCTGCCGGGCGGTGCTGCGGCGCGGGCCAGGCAGGAACGCCAGCGAGCGAAGCGGCCTCCACCACCGCCGGCGACGACGGTTGGCGGATTCGGGGTCCGGTTCCTTCTCGTCGCGCTGGGTGGGGGAGCTTTCACTGGCCTGCTCGCCTTCTCTCTGGCCTGGCCGACGATGCCGCTGGCCGCCTACGTCGGGGTCGGCGTGGCGGCGGCCTGGATCGTCGCCGCGTTCGGAGTGCGGCTCCTGGGTCGCCGCGCTGCCGCGGGCCGCTAGGCACCCGACGCCGGTCGGGGAGCGGTCGTGAACGGCATCCCCGGAGCACTCGCGCTGCTCGCGCTCGGCTACCTGATCGGCGCGATCCCGTTCGGCCTCCTGATCGGAAGGGCCTCGGCCGGGGTCGACCTGCGAGAGCACGGATCGGGCCGGATCGGCGCCACCAATGCGCTCCGCACCCTGGGCCTTCCAGCTGCCGTGCTCGTCTTCGTCCTGGATATCGGCAAGGGAGCCGTTGCGGTGCTTCTGGTGCGCTGGCTCTACCAGGCGGGACCGGCAGGCTCACCTGACTGGGTCGCCGCCGGAGCCGGGTTGACCGCCGTCTTCGGGCACGTGCGCTCGGTGTTCATCGGGTTCAGCGGGGGCAGGGGCGTGGCGACCTTCACCGGCGCGATGCTCGTCCTGGCACCGGCGGTGGTCGCGGTCCTGCTGCCCGTCTTCGGCGTGATCGTCTGGCGCTGGCGCTATGTGTCGCTGGGCTCGATCAGCGTTGCATTCCTGGCGCCCGTGGCGACCGCCGTTCTGGCCATCATGGGAGCGTGCAGCGTTGCGGTGGTGGCCTTTGCCGCCGCGGCCGGGGCGCGGGTGGTGACCGCCCATCGCGACAACATCGCGCGACTCCAGGCGGGCACGGAGCGGAGGATCGGGCAATGAGCGCAGAGCGGCCCTCGTCACGGGTCACCACTCTTCCGAACCTGCTCGGCCTGGCGCGGATCGCCGCCACGCCGGTGGTCGTCGCCCTCCTCCTGCTCCCCTTTCCCGGGGCAGGCCTGATCAGCTTCGCGGTCTTCGTTGGCGCCGCCTTTACCGACTACCTCGACGGACGGATCGCTCGGGCGCGCGGCCAGGTGACGCCGTTGGGCGTGTTCATGGATCTCACCGCGGACAAAGTGCTCGTCGCCGGGGTCCTGATCGCCATGGTGGAGGTCGACCTGCTGCCGACCTGGATCGTGGCCACGCTCCTGATCCGCGAGCTGCTGGTGCAGGGAGTGCGCCAGCTGGCCGCATCGGCGAACGTGGTGATCGCGGCGCGGGGTTGGGGCAAGGGCAAGGCGGTGGGGGTCAACGCGGCGATCGCCGTCATGCTGCTGGCCTTCGATGCCCGGACCGGCGGCCCGCTGGCCGCGACCGGGTTCGGACCCTTCATCGCCGCGGCCGGGTTCTGGCTGGCGGTGGCTGCCACCGCACTGGCGGTCGTCTCGGCCTGGGGCTATCTGCAGGGCGCCATGCCGATCCTGCTGGGCCGGTCGCGCTGAGGCGGCCGGTCCCTACTTGATGAGCCGCTGCTCCAGGCGGTTGAGCGCGATCCACAGGGCGATGGCGCCGAAGACGAGCAGGTAGACGAGGTCCCATAGCTCGTGCAGGCCGAGCAGGCCGGTGTCCAGGCCGCGGAGCAGGCCCACGGCATGGAAGAGCGGAGTCGCTTCCATCGCCACCTGGATCGGCAGTGGATAAACGCTGATCGGGAAGAAGATGCCGCTGAACAGGAACATCGGCATCACCAC
>VBJX01000133.1:3269-3775 GCA_005879775.1 Chloroflexota bacterium | reverse complement strand
ATCGGCGACAGGACCAGGCCAAGGACGAGCATGACGATCACGAAGGTGATCACGTACAGAGAGCCGCGGAAGAGTGACCGGGCGATCTGGCCGAGGGCGATCTCCCGGATTCCGAGCGGCGTGGCCAGGATGGCGTCGTAGGTCTTGGCGAAGTTCAGCTTGAAGAAGACGTTGAAGATCGACTCGGCGATTGCCCCGTTCATGCTCGACGAGGCGATCAGGCCCGGCGCCACGAAGGCGGCCAGCGACACGAGGCGGCCGTCCGCAAGATGCACGCCGGGAACTAGCGAGCCGAGTCCGTACCCGATCCCCAGCAGGTAGAAGAGGGACTCGAAGAACCCGGAGAAGATGACCATCCAGCCGCGCTTGTAGACGAGCACGTTGCCCTCGACCAGCCGCCACGAGCGGCGCAGGGTCGAGACCAGCCCGGACCCGGGCCCGGGCAACGGAGCGGGACGTGCGATCGCGGCCACTTCACCAGCCTCCGGTAGAGGCGGCGGTAGGCG
>VBJX01000133.1:0-3263 GCA_005879775.1 Chloroflexota bacterium | reverse complement strand
CGGACCAGGGCGACGCCGTGGTAGAGCGGGGTGGCGGCGGCGACCCACTCGACCGCATCGGGCAGTTGGGAGACGGGGAAGAAGGTCCCGCTGAAGAGAAAGAGCGGGTTGATCACGAAGCGGAAGAGCGCGGCGAACCCCGAGTCGTTGGTGCGGGTCGCCGAGAAGGCGATGATCGGCGCCGCAAAGGCCAGTCCGGTGAGCACCGCGAAGGGGATGGCGAGCAGCGCCAGAGGACTGCGTGGGATGCCGAACAGGGTCAGCACCACCAGGAAGACGCTCGACATGGTCGTCATCCGGAACCCGATCCAGCTCAGCTCGCCCAGCAGCAGGTGGTGGACCTGGATGGGAGTGGCCAGGATCGCCTCGTAGTTCTTGCGCCACATGATCTTGCCCATGATCGGGTAGGTCGATTCGAAGCTGGCGCTCTGCATGCAGGAGCTGGCAAGGATCCCCGGCCCAAGGAAGTCGACGTACGAGAACCCGCCGAGGGCGCCACGGGCGCCATTGGCCATCAGGGTGGCGAGGCCGATCCCCATCGCGCTCAGGTAGAGGAGCGGAGTCAGGAACGAGCCGAAGAGGCTGCCTCTCCACGTGCGCCGATAGACCAGCAGGTTGCGCTGCAGAATGCGGGCCGCTCCACCCAGGGCGGCCGCGAGCGAGGGGACGCTGGGCCGACTGCCGGCGATGACCGCCATCACTCGACCAGCGAGCGGCCGGTCAGCCGCAGGAAGACGTCCTCGAGCGTGGCGCGGCGGACGAGCGCCGACTCGATCGGGATCTCGCGCGCGTGGACCGCTTCAAGGGCGTGCTCGCCATCATCGGCATACAGCAGATACCGGTCCGGCAGCTCCTCGACCCGCTCGGCGAGACCGTCCAGGCGACCGTCCAGGCTCTCCCGCGCCCCGTCGGGGATGCGCAGCTCGAGCACCTCCCTGGTGGAGTACTGCTCGATCAGCTCCCGTGGCGTCCCAGCCGCCACAATGAGCGCCTTGTCCATCACCACCAGCCGATCGCAGAGCTGCTCGGCCTCATCCATGTAGTGCGTGGTGATGATCAGCGTCGCGCCGCGCTGCTTCAGCCGATAGAGTCGCTCCCAGAGCAGGTGCCGGGCCTGCGGGTCGAGGCCGGTGGTCGGCTCGTCCAGGATGATCAGCTCCGGTTCGTTGATGAGCGCCCGCGCGATCGTCAGGCGGCGCTTCATCCCGCCGGAGAGCGGCTCGACCTGGTCGTTGGCCCGCTCGGTGAGCTGCATGAACTCGAGCAGCTCGGCCGCGCGCGGACGGGAGACCGAGGTCGGGATGTCGAAGTAACGCGCGTACATCAGCAGGTTCTCGATCACGGAGAGCTCCGCGTCGAGGTTGTCGGTCTGCGGAACGACGCCCAGGCGCGCCTTGATCTGGGCCGCCTGCCGGCGGGGGTCCATTCCGATCACCGAGAGATCGCCATCGGTGACCGGCGACGAGCAGGCGATCATCTTCATGGTGCTCGTCTTGCCTGCGCCGTTCGGGCCGAGGAAGCCGAATGCCTCGGCGGTGCGCACGTCGAAGTCGACGGCGTTCACCGCGGTGAACTCGCCGAACCGCTTCGTCAGCGCGCGGGCATGGACAAGGACCTCGTCGGTCGGGGGCATGGGCGGCCATTTTAGCGACGGGGCGGGATGCTAGCCTCTCGCCCATGAGCACCGAGGCGGGCCGGTTCGTGATCGACGGCCAGCGCCTCCCCTACGAGCCGGGCGACACGGTGGCGATGGCCCTGATTCGCTCAGCTCAGCACCCGCGTCGAGGCGGCACCCTGTGCCTCGCCGGCGACTGCGGCAACTGCGTCGCCGAGGTTGAGGGGATCGCCTACGTGCGCACCTGCCAGACGCCGGCGCGTGACGACCTGGTCGTCGATCGCCATCCCGGCGAAGGCCCTCCGCCCTGGCACGAGCCGGCGGCGACGCGGCCGGCGGTCGAGGTGCGACGCGACGAGGTCGATCTGGCGGTCATCGGCTCCGGTCGGAGTGGGACCGCCGCGGCGGCCGAGGCCCGGCGAGCGGGGCGGCAGGTCACGGTCCTGGACGCCGGCAGCGGCGAGGAGGTGGTGGCCGTTTACGCCGGCCCCACGCTGATCGTCCGCATCTCGGACGGCATGCTTCACCTGCGCGCGAAGGAGGTGGTGGTCGCCTCCGGCGCCGCCGAGCTGCACCCGGTCTGCCCGGGGAGCGAGCTCGAAGGCCTGCTCACGGCGCGCGCGGCACAGCGGCTGTACGCGGCGGGGGTGGACCTGGGCGCGGCGGTGGCAATCGGTCCACCGCCGGAAGGCGTGCCGTGCACCGCGTTGAGCGGCGAGCTGGTGCGCTTCGACGGAGATGGCCGGGTCAACGCCGTCGTCACGCGAGAAGCCGGCGAGGAGCGGACCACCAGCTGCGAGACGGTGATCCTCAACCTGGGCCGCTCCCCGCGGGACGTCCTCTCGCGCATGGCGGGCGACCTGCCGGTGAGCGTGGTCGGGTCGGCTGCTGAGGCCTTCCCCCTGCCTCCGCCGCCGACGGCCGGAATCGTCTGTCCGTGCGCGGGCATCGGCGTCGACGACCTCGAGGCTGTCTGGCAGCGGGGCTTCAACGAGCTGGAGCTGGTGAAGCGCGCCAGCCTGGTCGGCACCGGGACGTGCCAGGGGAGCGTCTGCCTGCCGCACGTTCGGGCATGGATCGCCGCCCGCAGCGGTCGGGTGCCCGAGCCGTTCACTGCTCGCCCCGCATCGCGCCAGATCACACTCGGAGAGGCGGCGGCCGACGTGGAGCTGGACGCCTTCCGCCGCACCGCGCTGCATGACGAGCACCTCGCCGCCGGCGCTCGGATGGACCGCTTCGGAGGCTGGTGGCGCCCGTGGACCTATGGCGATCATCTCGCCGAGTACCGGGCCGTGCGCGAGGCGGTCTCGCTGGGCGACGTGAGCACCCTGGGCAAGTTCGTGGTGGCCGGAACCGATGCGGTCGAGTTCCTGCAGCGCCTCTACCCGACCGACGTGTCGACCATCCGCACTGGCCGATCCCGATACGCCCTGCTCCTCAACGAGCGGGGGCATGTCATCGACGACGGAATGATCTGCCGTGAGGCCGATGCCCGCTTCGTGCTGACCTTTACCACCGGTGGTGCCGGCAATGCCGAGATGTGGATGCGCGACTGGATCGAAACCTGGGGCCTGGAGGTCCTGCTCCTCGACCGCACGATGTCGCTGGCCGCGATCAACGTGACCGGGCCCCGTGCCGGCGAGCTCCT
>VBJX01000132.1 GCA_005879775.1 Chloroflexota bacterium | reverse complement strand
CGGGCCTCGACAAGGAGCGGGCCCGCGTTCATGCGCACGATGCGCAGCAGCTCTCCGACCGGCGTGGACTCGTCGAGGACGACGGCCAGGTCGCGGTCGAGCGGCTGGGCCGCAGGCACCGGCCTGGCGCGCACCTCGCCGGGAAGCTGCTCGGCCAGCTGCCCCAGGTTGATCGCTGCCACAACCGGCCGGCCGGGCAGGTCCCAATCGGCGGCAATCCTCGGATCCACCTCGCCGATGCTGCCATAGGCTCGTCCCCCCACCCCCACCATGCGAGCGGAGCGGCCCGGATGAAGGTGCTGATGGCGTTCGCCCTCGGGCTCGGCTGCCCACGCCGGAGGGGCGGCGCCCAACGCGCGGTGCAGCGCCTCGACGATCCCCTTCAGATCACCGATGCCTGCGTCGCGTGCCTCACCGTCGATACCCCGCGGCGCCCGCGGTCCCAGGAGGCCGATGACCACGTGCCAGGCCTCGAAGCGCCCGGTGCCGGCCGTCTCCGCCCAGGCCGGCGCCTTCGATCCGGCGCCTGCGGCCCAGTAGATCTTGCCAACCTCGAAGAGCCACGGGTCGGTGCGCCGCTGGCGCACGTTCTCCGCCATCGCGGCCAGCATCGAGGGGTACATCACCGGCCGCAGGATGGCGTGCTGCTCGGCGAGCGGGTTGGCAAGGCGCACCAGCGAGGGATCCGCGGGGTCATACCCGCTGCGCGCCAGGTCGTTCGCACCGATGAGCGCGTGGCTCACCACCTCGTCCAACCCGAGTCCCGCCAGGATGCGCCGGACCCGATGGCGCGGCTCACCCGGATCGGGACGGAACGGCGGCAGCTCCGCGATCGGCAGGCGCCCGGCGATCCTCTCGTAGCCGTGGCTGCGGGCGATCTCCTCGGCCACGTCCTCGGGGCTGACGACGTCCAGGCGGTGCGACGGCACCGAGACCGCCACCGCTCCCTCGCCATCGGGCTCCACCTCGAACTCGAGCGGCCGCAACAGCTCGGCGATCCCGGCCGCGCTCAACGCGATGCCCAGCAGCCGTTCCGCACGGCTCACCTCGACGTGCACCACCGCGAGCGGGCGTGGAGCGGGATCGTTGTCGACGATGCCCGACGCCACCCTGGCCCCGGTGATCTCGGCGATGAGGCGCGCTGCGCGATCCGCCGCCAGGCGCGGCAGCTCGTGGCCGATCCCCTTCTCGTGCCGCATGCTCGCCTCGGAACGCAGGGCCAGCCTGCGTGCCGTGTTGCGGATGATCGGGCCGTTGAAGATCGCCGACTCGAGGATGACCCGTGTCGTCTCCCCGGTCACCTCGGTCTCGGCGCCACCCATGATCCCGGCCAGGCCGATGGCCCGAGCCTTGTCGGCGATCACCAGCATCCGTGGGTCGAGCGTGCGCTCCTCGTGATCGAGGGTGACCAGCCGCTCTCCGTCCCGGGCCCGGCGCACCACGATCCGTCCACCGGGCACGGCATCAGCGTCATACGCGTGCATCGGCTGCCCGAGCTCGACCATCACGTAGTTGGTGACGTCCACCACCGCGCTGATCGGGCGCATCCCGGCCGCCAGCAGGCGGCGCTGCATCCACGCCGGCGAGGATCCGTTGCTCACCCCCTCGAACCAGCGGGCGGTGAAGCGCGGGCAGGCCTCCGCGTCCTCGATCCGCACGCTGACCTGGTCACCTACGAAGGCGGCGATCTCGCGTGCCAGGCCGATCATCGAGAGGGCGTCGCCACGATTGGGCTTGACGTCCACGTCGAGAACCACCTCGCCCAGGATCGGCCTCAGGTCAGCGCCCAGCGGGTACTCGTCGCCGCGACCGAGCAGGTGGATCCCCTCGGCATCGTCGCCCAGACCCAGCTCGATGGCGCTGCACAGCATCCCCTGCGAGTCCACCCCGCGGATCCTGCTGCGCTCGATCTTGCGCCCGCCGCCCAGGGTCGATCCCACCAGCGCCACGGGGACCAGGTCATCGGGCGAGATGTTGTCCGCACCGCACACGATCTGCAGCGGCTCTCCATCGCCGATGTCCACGCTGGTGAGCCACAGCTTGTCGGCGTTCGGATGGCGCTCGACGGCCAGCAGCCGCCCGACCACCACGCCGCTCCAGTCGGCGCCGGTCACTTCGATGTGCGAGACCTCCATGCCGCGCATCGTCAGCTCCTCGGCGAGCTGCTCCGGGGACAGGTCAAAGCTGACGTACTCGCGCAGCCAGGAGAGCGGAACGCGCATCGGGCTCTACCGTCCCGCCGGGAACTGGCTGAGGAAGCGCAGGTCGGCGCCCATCAGCAGCCGCAGGTCCGGGATGGCGTGGCGCAGGAGCGTGATCCGATCCAGCCCCATCCCGAACGCGTAACCCTGGTACTCGTCGGGGTCGATCCCTCCGGCGCGCAGGACCGCCGGATGCACCATGCCTGCCCCCAGGATCGTCATCCAGCCGGATCGCCCGCACGCCGCGCAGCCGCTCCCGCCGCACACCAGGCAGCTGATGTCGAACGCAGCGCTCGGCTCCGTGAACGGGTAATAGCCCGGCCGGAAGCGGGTCCGCGTCCCCTCGCCGTAGAAGGCGCGGGCGAATTCCTCGAGCATCCCCTTCAGGTCGGCGAGCGACGTCGCGTGGTCGACCACCAGGCCCTCGACCTGGAAAAACTCGAAGTTGTGGGACGCGTCGACCGCCTCGTAGCGGAAGCAGCGCCCCGGCGTGATCACCCGGATCGGTGGGCGCAGCGCGTGCATGGCGCGGATCTGCACGGGGCTGGTGTGGGTGCGCAGGATGGTGCCGTCCTCGGCGGGGCGCGGCTCCCCCGCGTCGACGCTGCCCGGCTCCGCCACGTACAGGGTGTCCCACAGGTCGCGGGCGGGGTGGTCGGGAGGCATGTTGAGGGCCTCGAAGTTCATCGCCTCGGTCTCGATCTCGGGACCCTCGAAAACCTCGAAGCCGAAGGCATGGAAGAACTCGCGCAGGTCGCGCTCGACGGACATGGTCGGGTGCAGGTGGCCGATGCGCACCTCGCGCCCGGGCGCCGTCATGTCGATCGTCTCGTTGGCCAGGCGCGCCTCGAGCTCGCTGCCGCGCAGCACCTCCAGACGCGCACTGATGGCCGCTTCCAGCTCCTCGCGGACCGCATTCGCCAGCTGCCCGATCTTCGGCCGCTCGGCCGCGTCGACGCCGCCGAGCCCGCGCAGCACCACGGTCAGCTCTCCGGAGCGTCCCAGCAGGGCGGAGCGCAGGGCCTCGACCCCATCGGCATCGGCCGCAGCGGCGAGGCGCTCGCTGGCGCTGAGCCGCAGGGCCTCGAGCTGGCTGCGCAGGGAATCGGCGGTCGGTTGCTGGTCGGGAGTCATCGGCCTATCTGATCATGGGTGAAAAGAAACGACCCCGCTCCTGTTTCGGAGCAGGGCCACGGGGCCGGCGTCGACGCCGGCTAGCCGGTAAAGGACGCCTTGGCCAGATCGACCATCTTGGCGAACGCCGGCTGATCGCGGACCGCCAGGTCGGCCAGCATCTTGCGATCGACCTCCACTCCCGCGCTCTTCAGGCCGGCGATAAAGCGCCCGTACGGGAGCCCCTCGCGGCGAGCTGCGGCATTGATCCGCTCGATCCAGAGCCGGCGCATGTCGCGCTTCCGGTTGCGGCGGTCGCGGTAGGCGTAGACGAGGGCGTGGAAGAGGGCCTCTCGTGCCGGACGGACCAGGGTCGAGCGCGTGCCGCGCCGTCCCTTGGCCTGGGCCAGGAGCCGCTTGTGGCGCCGGTGCGCGGCAACGCCGCGCTTGACTCGTGCCATGCCTGGTCCCTACTCGTACGGCAGCAGCCGGGTCAGCTGCTTCGCGTGGGTCGGGGAGACGATCGCCTTGCCGGCGTAGCGCCGCGTCCGACGGCTCGACTTGATCTCGAGGTGGTGGCCCTTCCACGCCTTGGGCCGGATCCACTTGCCCGAGCCGGTCTTCTTGTAGCGCTTGGCCGTTCCCTTGTGGGTCTTGATCTTCGGCACGTCTATCCCTGCTCAGATTCCTGTATCGGCTCCGGCGTCGGCTCCGGCATCGGCTGCTGCGTCGGTTCGGCGCTCGCCGCCGGTGCGCTCGCCGCCGGTGCGCTCGCCGCTGCCGTTCCGTTCGACGGCGCCTCCGGCTCGGCCACCATGGTCGCGGTCTGACCGCTGGCCGCCAGTGCGTCGCCGATCGTGTCGCCCTTCTTTTCGACCCGCTTCTCCGGCGGGGCCATCACGATGAACATGTTGCGGCCCTCGAGGAGCGGCGGCCGCTCCACGACGCCCTTCTCTTCAAGGATCCCCGCCGCCCGGTCGAGGAGGTCACGCCCCAGGTTGGCGTGGCTCATCTCGCGTCCGCGGAACTGGACGGTGACCTTGACCCTGTCCCCCTCGTCGAGGAACTCGCCCGCTCGGCGGAGCTTCGTGCGCAGGTCGTTGACGTCGATCTTGACCCGCAGCCGAATCTCCTTGAAGGTCTGCGACTTCTGTCGCTTCTTCGCCTCGCGGTCCTTCTTCTGGAGCTCGTACTTGTATTGGCCATAGTCGAGGATCCGGCAGACGGGTGGGACCGCTGTGGGAGCCACCTCGACGAGGTCGAGTCCCCGCTCCTGGGCCAGGGCCAACGCTTCGGTGGTCGGCAGGACGCCGAGCTGCTGTCCTTCATCGTCGATGACCCGCACTTCTCGGACACGGATCATGATCCGGACGCGTGGCCCACACCGATTGCGCAAACGTCGCGCGACTATACACCGCGCTCCGTTTCCGGGTCAACGAGCGTGGACCCTACACGGATTCGACCCGTCCGCAGCACGGTGCCACAGTGAATTCCCGCCCTGTGCACGCCGAATCGGGCTGCTCCGCTCCGCGCAGCGCCGAGTCGCTGCCTCCAGCGGGCCGGGCTACGACGGGTAGTGGTAGAAGATCGCCACCTGCCGCCCGTCGGGGTCGGCCACCCGGAACGAGCGAGTTCCTTCCCAGCGGTCGCCCGATGGTGGCCCCACCAGGGCGAAGCCTCGCAGCGTGAGGTCCTGCGCCCAGGCATCCACTTCTGAGGCGGTCTCCACCCGGAAGCCAATCTGCATCCCGTCCCGAGCAGGCTTCTCGGCGCGTCGAAAGCTGAGCTCGAAGCCGCCGAGCTCCAGGTCGACTCCAGATTCGTCGGCGGCGCGGGTCTGGAAGCCGAAGGCAGAGGCATAGAACTCGGCAGCCCGCGCCGGATCGGACGAGGCGAGGGCCAGCTGGCCCACGCCGCGCATCTTTCTCACTGGGCGCTCACTCCCGACCGGCTGCCCGTGTCGGAGGCCTTCGTGCTGCGCGACACTCGCCGACTGCGGGGGTCGGCCGCCTCAGCCGGGCGTGCTGGCATCGGAGTACGGCCACAGCTCGCGCGCCTCGACGCGGCCGCGCAGGTCGGCGACGAACTCGTCAAGCGGCACGCCCTGTGAGGACTCGCCGGTGCGCAGCCGCGGACTCACCGCACCGGCCTCCTGGTCGCGATCTCCCACCACCAGCATCACCGGCATCTGCTGCTCCTGCGCGTCGCGCAGCTTGGCCTGCATCCGCTCCGCCCGGTCGTCGACCTCGACCCGCAGGCCCGCCGCAAAGAGTGCGTCCCGCACCCGGCCGGCGTACTCGACATGCCGGTCGGCGATCGGCACCACCATCACCTGCACCGGAGCCAGCCAGGCGGGGAAGGCGCCGGCGAAGTGCTCGGTGATGACCCCGATGAAGCGCTCGAAGCTGCCGTAGATCGCGTAGTGCACGACCACCGGCCGCTCGGTTCCGCCATCGGCGGTGCGGTACTCCATCTCGAAACGCTGCGGCATCTGATAGTCGATCTGGACCGTCGGCAGTTGCCACTCGCGGCCCAGCGCGTCGTCGATGAAGACGTCGATCTTGGGCGCGTAGAAGGCCCCGCCGCCGGCATCGACGGTGTACTCGATGCCCGCCGTCTTCAGCGCCTCAGCCAGCTGACCCTCGGCCATGTCCCAGAACTCATCGGTCCCCAGCTTCTTCTCCGGCCTCGTCGCCAGCTTGAAGCGGGGCTGGAAGCCGAACGGCTCGAACTGGCGCGTCACCAGCCGCAGCGCCAGGTTCACCTCATCGATCACCTGGTCCGGACGGCAGATGACGTGCGAGTCGTCCTGGGTCAGCTGCCTGACCCGGAACATGCCTGCCAGCGTGCCGGTCCGCTCGTTGCGGAAGAGCCAGCTGTAGTCGGCCAGGCGCATCGGCAGGTCGCGATAGGAGCGCAGCGCGGTCTTGAAGATGAGCATCGACTCCGGGCAGTTCATCGGCTTGAGGCCGGCCACGTGATCAGAGTCATCGAAGACGAACATGTTCTCCTGGTAGAGGGCCCAGTGGCCGGAGGTTTCCCACAGCTCCTTGCGCACGAGCCCCGGGGTGCGCACCTCGACGAATCCACCCTCGCGACGAACCTGGAGCGACCAGGCCTCCAGCGCTCGCCAGAGGGCCATCCCACGTGGATGCCAGAAGGGCGCGGCGGGCGACTCGGGGTGGAAGCTGAACAGGTCGAGGTCGCGACCGATCTTGCGGTGATCGCGGCGCTTCGCCTCCTCGAGACGCCACAGGTACTGGCCGAGCTCCTCCTGGGTCGGCCAGACCGTGCCGTAGATGCGCTGCAGCATCGGGCGCTTCTCGTCGCCGCGCCAGTAGGCGGCCGCGGAGCTGAGCAGCCTGAAGGGCCCCAGCTTGCCTGTGGTCGCCAGGTGTGGCCCGCGG
>VBJX01000128.1 GCA_005879775.1 Chloroflexota bacterium | reverse complement strand
ATCGCGGGCCTCTCGTTCATGGTCGAGCTGACGGCCCTTGATGGGCGCGCCAAGCTCGGCGAGTTCGCGATCCACACCCTGCTGGCCTACTAGGCGGCGGCCGGCCGCAGTCGGAGAGCAGAGGGACCGATGGCTGCCGTCCCCTTCACCCAGCCTCGCGCCCGCGCGGTGAGCGACCGCGACGAGATCGCCGCCTTCCTGCGCACGGATCGGCGGTACGCGGCCTATCCGCTCGGAGACCTCGACTCATCGGCCCGCGGCAAGCTGAGCTGGGGGATCGCCTACGACGAGGCCGGGCGCGCGATCGCGCTGGCGATGCACCACGACGGCCTCGTGCCGCAGCCGCTCTTCCTGATGGGCGAGCCGGCCGGGGTGCATGCCGTGCTGGCCAGCGTCATCAAGCCGCGCGACGCCTTCTTCCAGTCGACCGAGGCGCACGATGCGGCGATCACCGACCTCTACGAGCTGGATCGGGCGACCATCCTGCTGCGCATGGTGGTGGATCGGGCCTCCTTCGCGCCCTTCGCCGGCAACGCCGAGCGCCTGGGTCAGGCCGATATCGACGACCTCAACCGCCTCTACCAGCTCGGCTTCCGGGCCGGCTTTCCGAGCACCATCCTGGACGAGGGGCTCTACTACGGCGTCCGGATCGGGGGCCGCCTGGTGAGCGCGGCGGGGACCCACGTCCTCAACCCCCGCGAGGGGATCGCCGTCGTCGGCAACGTGATGACCCACACCGACTTCCGCGGCCATGGCTTCGCCAAGGCGGTGACCAGCGCCGTGACCGCCGCGCTGCTCGACCGCGTGCCGGATGTGGCGCTCAACGTGCATGCCGACAACGCGCCGGCCGTCGCGGCCTACCTCCGGCTGGGGTACCGTGAGCACCGCCGCCTGACCGAGCGCTTCGGACGGCGACGCGCCGGCGGCTGGGGGCTGATGCGACCAATCAGAGAGGCGATGCGATTCGGATGGCCACGCGACCAGAGGTGAGAGGCGACATTCGCGACATCGGCCTGGCCGAGCAGGGCGCGCTGAAGATCGCCTGGGCAGACCGCCAGATGCCGGTGCTGGCCGGCATCCGCGAGCGGTTCGCCGTCGAGCGGCCGTTGGATGGCTGGCGGATCAGCGCCTGCCTGCATGTCACCGCCGAGACCGCCAACCTGATGCGCACCCTGATGGCGGGAGGAGCCGATGCCGTCCTCTGCTCGTCGAACCCGCTCTCGACCCAGGACGACGTGGCCGCCTCGCTGGTCGCCGACCACGGCATCCCGACCTACGCCATCAAGGGCGAGGACCGAGACTCGTACTACGGCCACATTGCCGCCGCCCTGGACCACGCTCCGCAGGTGACCATGGACGACGGCGCCGACCTGGTGACCGAGCTCCACACCCGTCGCACGGAGCTGCTGGACGGCGTCGTGGCCGGCACCGAAGAGACCACCACCGGGGTGATCCGCATGCGCGCCATGGCCGCGGCGGGCAAGCTGCGCTTCCCGGTGCTGGCCATCAACGAGGCGGCCACCAAGCACCTGTTCGACAACCGATACGGCACCGGGCAGAGCGCCATCGACGGCATCCTGCGCGCCACCAACGTGCTGATCGCCGGCAAGCAAGTGGTGGTCGGCGGCTACGGCTGGGTGGGTCGCGGGATCGCCGCGCGCGCCGCCGGGATGGGGGGCATCGTCACAGTGGTCGAGGTCGACCCGACTCGCGCCCTGGAGGCGGCAATGGATGGCTTCCGCGTGGCGAACGCCGCGACCGCGGCCGAGGTGGGGGAGATCTTCATCGCGGCCACCGGGAACCTCAACGTGTGGGGCGCCGCCCACTTCCCGAAGATGCGCGACGGAACGATCCTGGCCAACGCCGGCCACTTCAACGACGAGTTCGAGCTCCCCGCGCTCGAGGCGCAATCAGTCTCATCGCGCGAGGTGCGGCCGTTCACCCGGGAGTACACCATGGCCGATGGCCGCCGCATCTACCTGCTGGCCGATGGGCGGCTCGTCAACCTGGGCGCCGCCGAAGGGCACCCGGCGCTGGTGATGGACATGAGCTTCGCCAACCAGGCCCTCGGCCTGGAGTGGCTGCGGGCCAATGCCGCGACGCTCCAGCCGCAGGTCTACACCATCCCCGACGAGATCGATCGCGACGTGGCTCGCCTGAAGCTGGCGAGCATGGGCATCCAGATCGACCCGATGACCCCCGACCAGCAGGCCTACAGCGAGTCGTGGGAGTCAGGCACCTAGCCTACGGGTGGGCGTCCCACTCCCCGCTCATGTCGACGTGGCGCTGGGAGCCGTCGGCGGTCGAGGCGGCAACCGCACCGTGGCAGTCGAACGATCCGGCGAGCCCGCTGGCATCGTTCTTGCTGAAGTCGAAGGTGCAGCCGGTGTCCTTGGTGCCGATGATCGAGATCTCGGAGTTGCCAAAGTTCACGATGGGCTGCCGCCACTCCCCTCGGCGAACCAGGCGACCCAGCCGCCATCGGCAAAGAGGCTCAAGCTCAGCGGAACGAACGGGAGCTCGCCCGATTTGGTGTAGTCGCCGCTGATGCGGTAGGTGATGGACCCATTTGCTCCGTCGCCTCCCCCTCCGCCGCCATCGCCGGACTGGCTGGCTGACGCCTGGCTGGGCGTGCCACCGGTACTGGAAATCTGGGGCAATGGCGCGGCGCCAATGCAGGCGGCGGTCATCAGCGGAAGCGCGAGAAGCACAGCAAGGACTCGCAGGCGGCGCATGGGCGTTGCCTCCTGTGGCAGTTGACCCGGGTCGGGCTGGCGGCATCCTAACGGCTGGGCAGCGTGCGGGGAAGGCCCGGCCCCGGTTCCCGTTCCGAGGGCACGCTACACTCCGACGCATGCCCGATCCCGACGCCCACACCCTCTTCACCTCCGAGTCGGTCACCGAGGGACATCCGGACAAGCTGTGCGACGCGGTGGCGGACGCGGTGCTGGATGACGTCCTGTCGCGCGATCCGGAGTCGCGGGTGGCCGTCGAGGTGGCCGCCACCACCGGGCTCGTCTTCGTTCTCGGCGAGATGACGACCCAGACCTACTGCGACGTGCAGAGCGTGGTGCGGAGCACGGTGCGCCATGTCGGCTATGACGACTCGCGGCTCGGCTTCGACTGGGAGACGTGCGGGACGATCACCGCCATCAAGGAGCAGTCGCCCGACATCGCCATCGGCGTGGACCATGCGCTCGAGGCCCGCGAGGGGATCGACCCTGACGAGCTCGGGGCCGGCGACCAGGGGATGATGTTCGGCTACGCGACCGACGAGACCCCTGAGCTGATGCCGATGCCGATCCAGCTCGCCCACCAGGTGGCCCGCCGCCTCGCGCAAGTTCGCAAGGAGCGGGCCCTCTCGTTCCTGCGCCCCGACGGCAAGAGCCAGGTGACGGTCGAGTACGACGGCTCGTGGCGCCCGATCCGGGTGCACACGGTGCTCGTCAGCACGCAGCACGATCCGGAGGTCACCCACGACGAGCTCGAGGAGGCGGTCCGCGAGACCGTCATCCGCGCGGCGATCCCCGCCGATCTCCTGGACGCCGATACGCGCGTTCTGGTCAACCCCACCGGCCGATTCGTGATCGGCGGCCCGATGGGTGACTCCGGCCTCTCCGGCCGCAAGATCATCGTCGACACCTACGGCGGGATGGCCCGCCACGGGGGCGGCAGCTTCTCCGGCAAGGACCCCACCAAGGTCGACCGATCGGGCGCCTACATGGCCCGCTACGTGGCCAAGAACCTGGTCGCCGCCGGGCTCGCCAAGCGATGCGAGCTGCAGCTGGCCTATGCCATCGGGGTGGCCCATCCGCTTGCCATCAACCTGCAGACCTTCGGCACCGGACGTTTGCCCGATACAGCCCTCGCCGACCTCGTGGAGCGCACCTTCGACCTGCGCCCCGGGGCGATCATCTCCAAACTGCAGCTGCGTCGGCCGATCTATGGGCCCACCGCGGCCTACGGCCACTTTGGCCGCAGCGACCTCGACCTCCCCTGGGAGCAGACCGATCGCGTCGAGGAGCTGCGGGACGCTGCGGGCATGGCGGGAGTGGCCAGGCAGTCCGCCTGAGCCACGGCCGGATGGCACGTCGAGCGGGGGACCGAGCGCGCGTCGTCTGGGGGGAGCCTCCACCGACTGGTCTCCTCGCGCGGCTGCGCTCGCTCCTCCGTCCCTCCGCCCGCCCCGGACCCGAGG
>VBJX01000127.1 GCA_005879775.1 Chloroflexota bacterium | reverse complement strand
CGCCGGCGTGATCGGAACGACGCGCGATGACGAGGCAGTCAGACCGGCCGCGCTTGTGACGGTCAGACCGAGCGTCAGGCTCGTCCCAGTCCCTGCCGCGTAAGTAAGCGTGGAATCGTACCTTCCCGACGTGATGCTGCCGCCGCTGATCGTCCAGGAATACGTGACGCCAGGCTGAGAAGGCGCCGAAGCGAGAAGGTCCTGCTGTCCCTGCACGGCCGAGGCGACCGTGGTGATCGTGGCGTCCGGCGGCCCGACGACGGTCAGCTCCCAGGCGCCGCGGCCGTACGCCGCGACACGGATGTATGCGGTCCTCGGAGCGATGTAGATGTCGTCAATCGGAACCTGCGGGAGCCCGACCCCGAAGTGGTTCCAGGCCTCTCCCGCATCGGTCGTCTTGTACACGCCGATCCAGGTGGCCGCGTACAGCGTGTTCCCGGTCGGGTCGCCGGAATCCACGCGGATTCGGGTAACCGGCAGATCGGGCAGTCCCGCGTTGGCCGGCGCGACCCAGGTCGCGCCGCCGTCGATCGTCTTGGCGAACCGCGTGGCTCCCGCAACCGCCGTCTCTGAGGACACGTAGAGCACATCGTTGTTGGCCCATTCTGCGCTCGACGTGCCGCGCTCCTGCCAGCCTGGAATCAACGCAGACAAATCGAGCTCCGTCCACGGCGCTCCGCCGGTGGTGCTGATCCAGAAACGTGTGTTGCCGATGACGGCGAGATGCTGCGTGTCGACGGGGCTCGTGCCGATCATGAACAGACCACCGCGCACGCCGCGGTCGGCGGACACGCCTCCAGAGCCCGAGGCGAGGATGGTGGTCCAGCTTGCTCCGCCATCGGAGGTTTGCCAGACGGATTTTTGACGCGTCGTGTAGAACACCAAGCCGGTCGGATCCGCCGGCGCCTGCGCGTTGTCCACCAGCGTATAAAACCCAGCGGTGTCGCTCAATCCGCTGGAGGAGCTCACCCACTTGCTCTGATCGTCCGGCGGGTTGGCGATGCACCGGTAGATTGACCCGAGCGGGGTGCTCGTCATGCTCACGGCGTTGTTGGCCTGGCTCCAGGCCACGCCGAGCCCGTCACCACCTTTTGTCTGATCGAATACGGAGCTGCCGCCCACCCGCACGAGGGTCCCGTTGTCCTGCGTTCCCATCAGCACGCTGTCCGTATCTCCGGCCCCCGGATTGGAGGCGATCGTGTACGGCAGGTGGGTGATGAGGCCGCGGTTCTTGCTGTCGTCCCAGGTCAGGCCATCGTCGGTCGAGACGAACAGGCCGCCGTCATTGCCGAAGAACAGGCGACGGAGCCCGCCGACGTCGGAAAAGGCTGCGGTGTGGAAGTCGGCGTGAGCGTACGGGAGACCAAACTGCGCGAGCCAGTTCGTGAGGATCGTCCAGGAGGCGCCTCCGTCCAACGACTGCGCCGACGCAAGTTGTCCGCCCAGATAGACCGTATTGCGGGTCGCATCCGTGGGATCGACGAGGGCCATCTGGTTGTACCAGGCCTGAGACCCGAGAATGCGCATGTCCGGATTGTCGGAATTCGCTCCGGCGGGCACGATGTCGTTGATGTGGAGCGCCGTCCAATCGAGCCCGCCGTCGTTCGAGCGGAACAGGTCCAGCTGCGGGTAATTGAAAGCCGCATCGGGGACGCCGGAGGCGAAAGCGTACACCACGCTGTCGCCGGGCGTGCCTGATGCGATCGTCGTGCGAGAGGCGCCGGCAAAGACGTTCCCCGCGTTGGGAATCGGCGACCAGCTCACGCCATGGTCGGCGCTGACGTACATGGACGCGACCAGGTCGTCGCCAAACGCGTCCTGGGTCGTCGCCACCGCCAGCCAGCCGGCGCTGGTGCGCAGCAGACCCCAGACTGAAGCTGACGCCGCCGTCGCGCGACCGGAACAGTCCCGCGTTGGTTCCGGCGAGCACGATGTCGCCGATTGACGTGTCCACCTCGAGATCGAGTACTTTGCTGGCGGACCCAAGAGCAACCGGCGCGCTCCAGGTATCGCCGCCGTCCGTCGATCTCACCACGAAGCCGCCCACGCCGACGTCGAACGGATCGCCCGTTCCCAGGTAGAGAGTGGTCGGCGACTGGCCGAACGCGCCGCCGCCGCCCGTCGTGGATCCGATGAAATCGGTCTTGGGAACCCAGATGGGTTGCGCGTCCATGAAGTTCGTCGTCTTCCACAGCCCGCCGCCCGCGGACAGCACGTAAACGGTATTGGGGTCGGTCGGATGCGGCAGGATGCGTCGGAGGCGGCCGCTGTTGACCTTGTGGAGCGTGAAGAAGTTCTGGATCTTGTTCGAGGACGTCGGGCCGAGATTGCGCCACACCTCACTGGCGCCCGGCAACGGACTCGCGGGCCCGCCGGACGTGTCGCGGAAGTGTTCGGGATGTTTCGCCCGTTCCTTCGCGGCCTCGGTCAGCACGCGGCGGGCAAACTCCTGGTTCAACTCGCCGCCGAACCGCTCGCGCATCCACTGGCGGCGTTCCCAGGCCTCGTTGCGTGCCGCTTCACGCGTCGCGCCTTGTTCCCGGTCGCTGCGCGCGACATGCCGAGGCATCCTGTCCGAGGCAATGCCCAGGATGGCGGCGAACAGCGTGATCGGGAGGAGAACACGGGACAGCGACTTCACGAGGCGCATGGGACCCCCTGTGTGGTTCCCGCTCGCGGGCCGGCAACTATCGCAAAAGAGCCGTCTGGAGGCCGCTGATTATGACCGAACTGCGCGACAAGTCAACGGACACGTGCACGCGTGCGCGGGAGAGCCGTCGACGAGGGGCTCGCGGGCGGGGAGAAGGCTCCTCGAGCCGAGCAGGGGCGGCCACTGGTACAGGATCACCAGGAAGGCCACGGCGTACATGAGGCCGAGGAGCCGCAGGAAGAGGAAGCGGGCGAGCCAGTAGGAAGGCGGGCCGACGTTGCCTGCGCGGCTCGCCAGGTCTCGCGGCGCCGCTACTCGGGCACCGCCAGGGAGACCGCGCGGTTCGCGCCGCCCTGCACCACCCCGAGGGCGAGCGTGGTCTTCGGCCCGCGCGCGTAGATGGCCCGCGCGAGCTTGGCCGGCTCCTTCAGCTTCTCTCCGTTCAGGGTGGCGATGACGTCGCCGGCGCGCAGGCCGGCCCGCTCGCCGGCGCTCCCCGGCGCCACCGCGGTCACCACTACCTTGCCGTCCTTGACCCCGAACTGCTTCTTGCGCTCCTTGGTCAGCTCCTCGAACTCGATGCCGATGGCCGGCCAGTCCGCGCGGCGGCGGAGCAGCGTGTGATGGTTCTCCTCGGCGTAGCCGCCCGTCCTTCCCACCAGGATCCGGGCCGCCTCGGTCCAGGACTTGATGATGGCGCTCGTCTCCGCCTTCACCGGCGTCGAGCGGTCGCCGTCGAGCAGGGCCCCCACCACGATCGAGAACGTCCAGTCGACGGGCGGGGTGAGGTCGTAGTTCATCTTCTTCTCCGTATGCCGGGCCATGACCTCCAGGACGAGATCGGCCTGCTCACGGGCCTTGGCCAGCGTGAGGAGCGAGTTCGGCTTCTGCTCGGCCAGCACCTTCTTGACGTCCTCCACCGAGTCGGCCACCCCGTGCACGCCCGCTCCCGCCGCCTGCACGTAGACGCGCACGGCAGGGTTGCGTTCCGCCGCCGCCGGCGCGGCCAGGAGCGCGCTCAAGAGCGCCGCCATCGCCCCCCAGCGCATGGTCACCTCCTCGAGTTGGCTGCGCGGGAACGGTACGCCCGGCCCGGCAGGCCGTCAACCCTCGAGGGCCTCGAGGGCCGCGATCGGCATTTTGCAGAATCTACAGCCTCTTCCGCCCACTTCCACTTCATTTGGCCCAGTTACGTGGAGATCCGCGCGGCACGGCGGTTGCAGGCCCCCAAGGCGAGGAGGAGCCATGCTGTGGACCATTGAGGGGAGGCCGCCATGCGGGTATACCAGGCCATGACGCCGGACGTGATGTGCGTGCCGCCCGAGGCCACGCTCATGGAGGCCGCGTGCCTCATGAGGAGCCTGGACGTCGGCCCCTTGCCGGTCCGCGAAGGCGACCGTCTGCTGGGCATGGTCACGGACCGTGACATCACGGTCCGGGCGACGGCCGAGGGCTACGACCCGCGGGCGACCCACGTGGCCGACGTCATGACGACCCAGGTCGTGTGTTGCCGCGAGTCCGACGACGTTCGGGAGGCGGCCAAGCTCATGCAGAGGACACAACTCCGGCGCCTGGTCGTGGTCAACGACGGGGGCAGGCTGGTCGGGATCGTGTCCCTGGGCGACCTGGCGCTGCAGACCGGCGACGACAAGCTCGCCGGGGAGACCCTGGAACGGGTCTCCGAGCCGACGGAAACCGCGACTCGGGCCTGACGGACCGAGACGCGGCCCCTGGCTCGATGGTTGCTTTCAAGAGAGCGGGAGGTGATCGATGGAGCACAACAGCGGGTACGCCCGCACCTTGGGCTGGTTTCTCGCGGGGAGCGCGGCCGGTGCCTTTACGGCGCTCCTGCTGGCCCCCGCGACGGGAAAGAGAACGCGCGAGCGGCTGGCGCGAAGGGTTCGTGACACCAAGGAGTCCGTGACGGACTTCACGGACGACATCGCGGATACGACTCGCCACATCGCCGACGACATCGCCGACAAGACTCGGCACATCGCCGAAAGAGCGGGGCGGATCAGCGACAAGGCGGTTCGTCTGGCCGGAGGCGCCTCCGCGGCGGCGCGCCAAGTCGTGGGCTCATTGGGCGCCCACCCGGCGAAGCGCTGACGACGAGGCTTGGAGAAAGGAATCAAGAATGAAGCGCAGGCTGATCGGAATCTGCCTGACGGCAGCCCTCCTGGCCGTCCTGACCGCGTCCGGGGCGAGCGCCGACGCGAAGGACTCGTGGATCACCACCAAGGCCAAGATCGCCCTTCTCACGAGCGACGGCTTCAGCGTCAACGGGGCCAACGTCGAGACCATCCACGGAAAGGTCGCGACCGGCGCCGACAAGACGAGGGCCGAGGAGACGGTCCGACAGGTGGGCGGCGTCAAGAGCGTCAAGAACCTGCTCCAGGTCGTGCCGGAGGCGGAGAAGAAGGCGGTTGCCGCCAGCGACTCCGAGATCAAGGACCGCGTCCGGGCCTCGCTCAAGAACGACAAGCGCCTCGAAGGCGTCAAGGTCGCTTCCGTGAACAACGGCCTCGTGCTGCTGGCGGGCAAGACCCGCAGCCTGGACGAGAAGCTGGTGGCCATCGAGAGCGCCTACTCGGTGCCGGGTGTCCGTCGCGTCGCCAGCGAGATCGAGACGGTGGACAACTAGGACCGCGGGGCGTCGAGGGCCACCCCGCGCGGGGTGGCCCCACGCTCTCTATCGGACGTCCAGGAGGTAGCCACTGACGCTCAGGAAGGCGCCACCCGTGCCGTCACCCGTGGCACTGAGCACCAGCTCGTCGCCCGCCTTGACGTACATCCGCAGCGACTGGGAGGCCAGGAACACCTCTTGACCGAACGAGGGACCGTGCGACGACGGGCCCACGTAGTGAGTGAAGTCGACGTTGCCCGGCGGCAGGGCCGGATTCTGGGTGGAAATGAAGAACCGGCTCACGGTCTCCCCGGGAGGGACGAAGGCCTCCGCGGAGAAGAACTCGATGACGAGACGCTTCCGGCGGGGGACGGTGAAGACGGCGGTGGGGCTGTTGAGGCTGCTCACGTGGACCGTCCTCTGGAACGGCTGCTGTCCCTCCTCGCTGGCGTCCCGCCGCCGGCCCGCTTCGGGCCCGTCGGCGAACCCCGCGGCCGGCACCAGGCTCCATAGGCATACGATCGAGAGAAGGAAAGGCCTGCACCTCAGCATGGGAACCTCCTTAGGTTCTTGGAGGGAGAGCCATTCTTTCACGACTTCGGCTTACTCGGCTCGCCAGGTCTCGGTGCCCGCGGGAAGGGCCACCTTCACCGCCTTCACTTCGCCCGCGGCGACCACCAGCGACCCGTCGGACAGGAAGTGCGCGCCCGCGACGGTCTTCTCGAACTCGGCGGTCCACACCGTCTTGCCGGCCCGGTCGATCACCCAGACCTTCCCCGGCGCGTCGCGCCCCCGCGTCTCGCTGCCCACGGCAACGAACGCCCCATCGGCCGAGATGGCGGCGGCGCTGGGGGACCCCTGGGCGGCCAGGGAAGTCACCTGGGAGGGCCGGCGGGCTCCCTGATCGAACTGGGCGATCGACATCTGCTCGCCGTCGTGCACCGCCACCACCAGGTGAGCGGCGTCCGGCGTGGCCGCGATCCTCTGGAGAAGGTTCTGGTTCATCGCCGCCGTGGACTCGAGGGGCAGGGTCAGGGGCGCCGCATCGCCCGTGCCCAGGTCCAGCGCGAAGAACGCCCAGGGGACGTCTTCGACCACGCGCCCGCTCCG
>VBJX01000126.1:2742-9205 GCA_005879775.1 Chloroflexota bacterium | reverse complement strand
GTGCCTCTTCGAGCGCGACCGGCTCGTCGGCTCCAGGAACGAGGAGCGCCTCGAGCGTGATCAGGATCGCGTCAGCTGCCATTGTCCGCCGCCGCGGCATCGCCGATCTCGAGTGGCTCGTGCGGGGCTTCGAGTGGCTTGGCCTGGTCAACGTAGAGCACGTACCCGATCCCCTGGAAGGTGACGATCGGCCCCGGCTCGCCCGGCGCGGCGCCGAGCTTGCGCCGCACGCGGCTGATCCAGACCCGCAGGTACTGGAGGTCGTCACGATACTCGGGGCCCCAGACCTTGGTGAGCAGCTCGCTGTGCAGGACCACCTTGCCGGCGTTGGCGGCCAGATGCTGGAGGAGGAGCCACTCCGTGCGGCTCAGCTGGACGAGCTGGCCGTCGCGGGTCATCATCCGCCGCTCGAGGTCGATCTGGACGTTGCCGATGGTCAGCACTCCGGCACCCGGGGCGATCCCTGCCGCCCGGCGCAGCACCGCGCGCACCCTGGCGGCGAGCTCATCGAGACCCTTGGCCTTGTCGGCGGTCGAGCCCTTGGCCGTAAGCAGGATGACCGGCACCGGCCGCCACTCCCGGAGCTGGCGCATCACTTCGATTCCGTCGAGGTCCGGCATCACGACGTCGAGCAGGACGATGTCCGGGCGCATCTCCTCGGCCTTGCGGAGTGCCTCCTCGCCGCCCCCGGCGGTCACCACGCGGAAGCCCTCGTCGTTCAGGGTGATCGCCACCAGCTTGGTGATGCGGGGCTCGTCGTCGGCAACGAGCACCAGCGGCTGGTTCTTCATCCTTCGTCCTCATCGAGCGCACGCAGCGCGAACCCGAACTCGGATCCGCCTCCCTCGCGGGGGCGGGCCCAGATCCGTCCGCCCATCGCCTCCACCAGGCGACGGCTGACCGAGAGGCCGATACCGGCCCCGATAGCGACGCCGACCACCTCCGGAGACCGATAGTACGGCTCGAAGAGCCGCTCGGCTTCCTCAGGGGCAAACCCTGGACCGCGGTCCAGGACTCTCACGGTCACGTCGTCGTGATCCCGCTCGGCCAGAACCTCGATCCCGCTCTCGACGGGACTGTACTTCGCGGCGTTGCCGAGCAAGTTGCGCACCACCTGCTCGACGGAGGTGTGCTCACCGCGCACGGTGATCAGGTCCGCAGGAACGTCGAGGCTGAACTGCCGCCCCGGCCAGCGGACTTTCTCGGAGGCGACCAGCCCGGGAAGGATCCGCTGCAGGAGGAGTGGCTCATCGGCCAATCCTGTCAGGTGATTCCGCTCGAAGCGCGCCAGGACCATCATGTCCTCGACCAGCCGGTAGAGCCGCTCCGACTCGGCCTCGATATCAGCGTAGAGCTCACGCCGGACCTCAGCGGGTAGATCGCGATGGCGAAGCACTTTCGTGCCGCCCAGAATGGTGGTGACCGGCGTGCGCAGCTCATGTGAGAGCGCGCCCACGAAGGCCTCGGTCGCGACCAGTGGCGTGATGTCACGCATCAGCACCACGGTCACGCCGCGCTGGCGTGACGTGCTGGAGACCCGCACCCAGCGAGTCGCCGTCCCCGGCGGCGAGGTCAGCCCAACCCGGATCCCACGATGCACGGCGCCCGCCCGCTCGAGCATCTCAGGTGGGGCGAGCGGCCGGCCAGCCTCATCCCGGGGCTTGGCTCGCGCAAAGACGTGCTCCAGCGACCGGCCTCGCACCGAGCCGGCACGTCGCCAGCCGAGCATGGCTGCGGCAGCACGATTCAGGTCAAGCGCGCGGCCCCTGGGGCCAATGGTCAGGATCCCGTCGTCAGTGAGGGCCGCGAGCGAGCCGAGGACCGCGTCCGCCGACGGCCGCGGCCCCTGGCCCGCCTGGCTCACGGCTCGCGGCGGACGATCCCGATGAACGCGATCACCAGAGCTTCCAGGATCGTCCAGCCGATGATGGCAACGACCGCGGAGATGTCGAGGACCGATGCCCCGGCGCTGATGGCGTTGACATGCAGGACCCCTTCGAACGGCCCCACGAAGACGTTGCTCACGTCATAGATGAAGCGCACGATCGCGCTCCCCTGGCTCGCATTGGCCAGCAGCAGCACGATGCGCAGCAGGATCACAGCCTGGACCAGCCCGAACAGGAAGACCACCACGCGGCGTGCGACCTCGCCGCCGCTCGGCGATACACGCACGGACTCGCCGGTCACCGTCGATGCGCTGTAGGTCTCGTTCACGGTTCGGGGATTGGTTGGTGTCGACACGGTCTCACGCGTGACGACCTTGTCCTCGTTCACGTTGACCAACCTCCTTGTTCACCGAATCGGGGGCAAGCGTGATCTCTCACAGCGTGCGGGCGGTCCCGTGGGCAGGTCGAAAGCCTTGCAAACGCGTTACGACCGGCCGGCTGCCAACGACGCCTGTGCTCAGTCGCCGCCGAGATGGAACGGGACGTCGGCCACGATCGTGTTCTTGCGGCCGAAGAGACGCAGCTTGAGGCGCAGGCTGGTCTGGTTGTGGAGCAGGTTCTCCCACCAGTGGCGCGGGACGATCTCGCTCAGGACCACCACGATCGGCCGATCCGGGTCCTGGGCCTGCAGGGCATCCATGTAGCGCAGGAGCGGGCCGATGAGAGCCCGATACGGCGACTCGACCACCACCAGCTCGGTCGAGCCCGCCCAGGCCGGCCAGCGCTCGCGCATCTCGGCGGCGTCGACCGGGTCGTTGGTGACGTGGACGGCCGTCGCGTGCTTGCTGATCGAGTTGGCGAAGGCGATCGCCTGGCGGGCCGGTCGGTCGAGGCGCGCGATCGGCACGATCACGATCGGCTCGACCGCCACCTCCCTCCCCTCGGGAATGCGCTCGAGAACGACCTGCCGCTCGACCGATCGGTAGTGGCGCCGGATGCCGAGCATGATCATGATCAGGATCGGCGCCATCAGGAGGACCAGGTAGGCTCCCGAGAGGAACTTGGTGCTGGCCACGATGATGGCGATCACCGCGGTGGTGGCCGCTCCCAGGCCATTGATCACCAGGCCGCGCTGCCAGCCGGGGTCGCGACGACGCCACCAGCGCACCACCATCCCTGACTGGGAGAGGGTGAAGGCCACGAAGACGCCGATGGTGTAGAGCGGGATCAGGGCGGTGACGCTGGCGTTGAACACGTAGAGCAGCAGCGCGGCGAGCGCCGAGAGCGCCACGATCCCCGTGGTGAACGCCAGACGCTCGCCGCGGAAAGCGAACTGGCGGGGCATGAACCCGTCACGCGCCAGGAAGCTCGAGAGGCGCGGGAAATCGGCAAAGCTGGTGTTGGCCGCGAGGGTCAGGATCAGGGCTGTCGTGAGCTGCAGGAAGACCAGGTAGGGGCCATCACCCGTCACGTGGCGGGCAATGAGGGCCAGGACCGTCGAGTGCTCGTTCGGGTCGGGGACCACCCCAATGGTGCGTGCCAGCCAGCCGACCCCGACGAAGAGCGAACCGAAGATGATCGCCGCGGCGGTCAGGGTGGTGCGCGCGTTGCGCCATTCCGGCGGCTTGAAGGCCGGGACCCCATCGGAGATCGCCTCCACCCCGGTCAGCGCGACCGCGCCCGAGCTGAAGGCCCTCAGGATCAGGAACAGGCCCAGCCCACTGCCGGTCGCCTGGAGGGAGACCCAGGTCGGGTCGACGCTGATCTGGCCCAGGTCACCGAGCACGATTTCGCGGAACAGGCCCCAGCCGATGAGGCCCGCCATGGCCAGGATGAACAGGTAGGTGGGCGCCATGAAGATCGTGCCCGACTCCCGGATGCCGCGCAGGTTGCCCAGCATCAGGAGAAGAACAGGCTCGGAACGATGGAGGTGATGGCCGCCACCCCGGCCGAGACCGAGACGGCCACGGTCAGGACGTAGTCGATCAGCAGGGCCGAGGCGGCGGTCAGGCCCGGCAGGGTCCCGAGGTTGTCGCTGGCCACGATGTAGCTGCTGGCGCCGTGGGGGTAGGCCTTGATCGTCTGCCGATACGAGGTGGCCACGATCGCCAGCACGGCCACGATCACCAGGGTCAGCGGCAGGAGCAGGCTGAAGGCGCCGAGCCCGGCGATGAGCAGGATCCGCATCATCTCCTCGGTGGCGTAGGCCGATGAGCTGATGTTGTCGCTGCTGAAAACGGCCAGCGCCTTGACCTTGGTCAGCCGCTCGTGCTGCTCGTGGACCGAGGAGATCGGCCTGCCGATCAGGACTGTGCGCAGGCCGCGGATTCGTGAGGTCCAGCCGGTCCTGCCCAGCACCGTCCGTTCGGAGGCGATGAGGCGGCCCTCTTCGCCATGCTCGAACTCGTCCTCGAAGGGACGGACGATGCGCACGTAGGCGTCGCCGAGCCGTTGGCCGTGCCGCTTCTCGCGGACCTCCAGGTGTGGGTCGACGCGCGGACGCTCGGACTCGCCGCCGCGCTCCGGGGACCGGCTGCCTGTCATGCGCCGGGTATTACAGCACCGATCACGTCGCGCGTGCCGCTCTTGATCACCCCGCCGCCTGCTCCTCCGATCCGTCGGTCATGGCGCTCACTCGATGCTAATGAGGACCGCGTCCCCATCCTCGTCTTCGGCAATGTCCACGATCGGGCCGACGGTATCGGTCTCCACGGCCTGGTCGATGAGGGCGGCATAGCTGTCCGGGATGCCCGGCACCATGCGGGCGGCCATGGCCGCGAAGGCAAGCGGCACCCGGACGTCGATCACCCGGCGGCCACGCTCGGTGATCTGGATCCGCACCCGTCGGCCGCGACCCGGTCCCTTCACCGTTGTCGCGTCCGACCATGCTCCGGGAGGGGGCGGCCCTGGTGTGCGCGGGGCACCATGGCGGCCCAGCGCCTCGATGATGGGCGCGGCCTCCTCCGCGCTCAGCTTGCCTTCGCTCACCAGGCGCAGGACGGTTGCCAGCTCGTCGCCCATCTAGGAGCCTCCCTCCAGGCGCCGGGTCGCCTCATCCACGTCGATCTCGCCACGCTCGAGCGCGCGCAGCACGACGAGCTGCGACTCTCTCGCGCCGGCCGACGCAGGGGCGGGGGATTGCGGCGCAGGGGACGGGACATTGATGCGGCGCGGACGGCGCACGTCGACGTCACCGGACATGGAGCTGAAGACGAGCAGGGGACCGCCACGGCCCACGATCAGGCGGCGGCGATCGGTCTGCCCCTCGAGCCGATGGTCGAGCTCACTGTTGACATCGGTTGAGAGGCCGCGGATCTCGAAGGTGGCGTCACCGACCAACCGGAAGACCAGGTCCCCGCTGACGGTCTCCACCCGGAAGTCGCCATCCGGAACCAGGGCTCCCTCCAGCTCGATGTCGCCGGAGACCGTGTTGGCCTGCAGGCTCTGCAGAAGCGGGCCGACGACCGTCAGGTCACCGGAGACCGCCTGCACCTGAAGGCCGATCGGGGCGTCGGCGCGGATGGTGGCGTCGCCTGAAACGGTCTCGAGCTGCACGGAGCCGCTCAGCTCCGAGAGGAGCAGGTCGCCCGAGACGGTCCGATAGCGCTGCTCGCCACCGAAACCGCTCACCTCCATGTCAGACGAGACACCGGTCAGATTCAGGCTCGCGGCTGCCGGGATCTCGGCCTCGAGCGTCAGGCCGGCATGACCGATGCCACCGAAGATGCGGCCGATCACCGAGCCAAGCGATGCGTCGCCGTTGAGCTCCTCGACCGTCAGCCGGCCATCGGCGCGCTGAACGCGCAGCTGGATCGCCTCGAAGATCCGATCTGCCTCGGCATCGGAAGATGCCTTGATCTCGAACGTTGCGCGCAAATGGGCGTCGCCGCCGGCGATGGCTCGCGCCCGGACGTCGCCGGAGGTGACCTTCAGCGCAACGCTGCCCCGCTCGCCAATGGCGTGGTCGATCGCCTGGGTGCGGACATAGGTAGCCATCGGTTACGCGCCTCCTACGGCGCGGAGCGCTTCGGCAGCCTCATCGGCCGAGATCTCGCGGCGGGCGAGGCGGTCGAGGATGGCGCGGCGCTCGGTGGCCTCGTCAGCCTCGGGCTGGTTGGGATCATCGGCCTCGACGGCCTCCGCCTCATCGGCGGGAGAGGAGTCGCCATCGGCCAGGCTCAGTGCTCGCAGGAGTGCCTCGACCCGGCCGCGGACGGTGGGATAGGAGATGCCAAGCTCACGCTCGAGGTCCTTGAGGTTGCCGCGGGAGCGAAGGAAGGATTCGAGGAGGGCGAGCTGCTCGCGTGACAGGCGGCCGAAGCGCCCGACGCCGAACTCGCCCTCCAGGGAAGTGCCGCAGGTGCGGCAGTGGAGGCGGGTGATGGCCAGCTCGCCCTCGCAGACGGGGCAGGTGGAGATGACGTCGCGAGCCATCTAGCGGCGCCCCGCCTCTCGCGCCGACTGGCGCTGGTTGCCCAGCCGGAAGACGCGCTTGACGCCACGGCCAGCGATCGTATTGCGCATCTGGCTGTCGCGGATCCGCTCATCGATGGCCTGGACCGCGTACTGGAAGTTGC
>VBJX01000126.1:0-2603 GCA_005879775.1 Chloroflexota bacterium | reverse complement strand
TGCCGGAATTGGGCGACGGAACTGCCAGGCCGCGGCTACCATCGCCTTCGACGCCGATGGATGCCCGCCTCTTCCCGTACTCACCCGAACGCGACGTCTACCGGCTTCTGGGCATAAGCCCGAGAGCCGGTTACCCCGAGATCGTCGCCGCCTGTCGTCGCATGGCGCGCGCCATGCATCCCGACCGCAATCGGTCACCCCGGGCGACTGAGGAGATGCAGGTCGTCAACGCGGTGCGCTCGCTCCTGACCGATCGTGTCGCGCGAGCGGAATACGACGCGGCCCGGATGCGCTTCGCTCGCCGGCGTCTCCCAGCCCCGGCTGTCCAGGCGGTCGTCGCCCCTCCCGCACGCCGGATGGCCGCAAGCCGGACGGCCGCAAGCCGGATGGTGGAACGGCCCACGGTGTCCGGCCTGCAACAGATGGCTCGGGCGGTCATGTCAGCGCTCGTCGTCTGGTTCAGCACCCTGCTGGCTGGACGCTGTTCCCGCTGCCAGGCGGTCCTGGACACCGGCGACCGCTACTGCGGGGAATGCGGGCAGCAAGTGACGACAGCGCTGCTGCGGGCGCCGGTCGACTGGGAGCGCGTCAGGCCCTGAGCGGATCGACCCGCTCGGGATCGATCCCCAGCGTGCCGATCGCGGTGACCAGCTCGTCCCGGTTCGCGTCGCCGGTCTGGCACAGTCCGTGGAGGGCTGCGTAGGCGATCTGCTCGGGATTCACCTCGAAGTGGGCGCGCAGCGCTTCGCGCGTGTCGCTGCGTCCGAAGCCATCCGTGCCGAGCGCGGTGTAGGGCCGGTCACCGACCCAGCGCGACACCATGTCCGGCACGGCCTTCATGTAGTCGGTGGCGGCCACGATCGGCCCGCTGCCGGTGGCGAGCTGCAAGACGACGTAGGGCGTGCGCGGCTCGGCGGTGGGATGCAGCCGGTTCCAGCGCTCGACCTCGAGCGCCTCGTTGCGCAGCTGCTGGAAGGAGGGTGCGCTCCACACGTCGGCCGCCACGTCGAAGCGTTCGGCAAGGAGGTCGGCGGCGCGCAGCGCCTGGTGCAGGATCGAGCCTGAGCCGATCAGCTGGACGCGACGAGAGCCGCCCTGCGCCTCACGGAAGCGGTAGAGGCCCTTGAGCACCCCGTCCTCCACGCCATCGGGCATGGGAGGCATGACCCAGTTCTCGTTGTAGAGGGTCAGGTAGTAGAAGACGTCGTCGCCCGGATCGCCGTACATGCGCCGGATCCCCTCGCGCACGATGATCGCCAGCTCATAGGCGAAGGCGGGGTCATAGGCGAGCACGTTGGGCAGCGAGGTGGCCAGCACGTGGCTCTGGCCGTCGTCGTGCTGCAGCCCCTCTCCGGTGAGGGTGGTGCGGCCGGCAGTGGCGCCCATCATGAAGCCGCGGCCGCGGGCATCGCCGAAGGCCCACACCTGGTCTCCGGTGCGCTGGAAGCCGAACATTGAGTAGAAGATGTAGAACGGGATCATCGGCTCGCCATGCGTGGCATAGCTGGTGCCCGCGGCGGTGAAGTCGGCCATGGCGCCCGCCTCGGTGATCCCCTCCTCCAGGATCTGCCCGTCGGTCGACTCGAGGTATGAGAGGAGCAGCTCCTTGTCGACCGCGGTGTAGCGCTGCCCCAGCGGGTTGTAGATCCCGACCTCCTTGAAGAGCGGGTCCATCCCGAACGTGCGCGCCTCGTCGGGGATGATCGGGACCACCCGCCGCCCGATCTGCGGGTCGCGGACCAGGTTGCGCACGAGGCGGCTGAAGGCCATGGTCGTGCTCGCCGGGCGCTCGGCGCCGGCCAGCAGCTCGCCATAGGCGGCATCGGCCGCGGCGGGAAGCGGGCTGGCACGCACGATGCGGCGGGGGACCGCACCGCCGAGCTGGCGGCGACGCTCGAGCATGTACTGGATCTCCGGCGATTCGGCGCCGGGGTGGAAGTAGGGCGCGTCCTCCTCGAGCTCGCTGTCGGGGATCGGCAGCTCGAGCCGATCACGGAAGATCTTCAGCTCGTCGCGGGTCAGCTTTTTGGCCTGGTGGGTGACGTTGCGTCCCTCGACTCCCGGACCGAGCGTCCAGCCCTTGACCGTCTTGGCCAGGATCACGACCGGCGCGGCGCTGTGCTCGACCGCCGCGGAGTAGGCGGCATACACCTTGCGGTAGTCGTGCCCTCCGCGGCGCAGCTTCGGCAGGTCATTGTCGGGCAGGTGTTCGACGAGCGCCTTGAGGCGGGGGTCAGGGCCGAAGAAGTGCTCGCGGATGTAGGCCCCGTCCGCCACGCTCAGGCGCTGGTAGTCGCCGTCGAGCGTCTCGTTCATCTTGGTGAGCAGGACGCCGTCCTTGTCGCGGGCGAGCAGGTCGTCCCACTCGCGAGCCCAGATCACCTTGATCACGTGCCAGCCGGCCCCGCGGAACGTGGCCTCCAGCTCCTGGATGATCTTGCCGTTGCCCCGAACCGGCCCGTCGAGGCGCTGCAGGTTGCAGTTGACGACGAAGGTCAGGTTGTCGAGCCCCTCGCGTGCCGCCAGGCCCAGGGCGCCGAGCGCCTCGGGCTCGTCCATCTCGCCGTCGCCGACGAAGGCCCACACCCGGCTGGCGCTCGTGT
>VBJX01000129.1:2529-8645 GCA_005879775.1 Chloroflexota bacterium | reverse complement strand
CTCGATCTTCTCTCGCGCGCTCTCCTCGGCCCTGGACAGCCTGCGCGTCGGGTCCGAGCAGGCGATCCTGCTCATGAACCGGCGCGGCGCCGCCACCTTCGTCCTGTGCCGCGACTGCGGCGAGAGCCTGCGCTGCCCCGACTGTGACCTGCCCTTCGTCTACCACCTTGCCGGCCAGCAGCTCCGCTGCCACCACTGCGGCCGGACCGCCCAGGCGCCACGCACCTGCCCGCGTTGCGGCAGCGCGCGGATTCGCTACTTCGGGGCGGGGACACAGCGCGTCGAGGCGGAACTCAAGGCGCGCTTCCCGCAGCTACGAACGGCGCGCCTGGACTCCGATGCGCTCGCCGTGCGGCGAGGCTTCGAGTCGATCTACGACGACTTCCGCGACGGCCGGGTCGACGTCCTGGTCGGCACCCAGCTCGCCGCCAAGGGACTCGACCTGCCATCGGTCACGCTGGCCGCCGTCATCGCCGCCGACGTGACACTCAACCTCCCCGACTTCCTGGCGCCGGAGCGCACCTTCCAGCTCCTGGCCCAGGTCGCCGGACGCGCCGGGCGCGGACCGCTGCCGGGGAGGGTCCTGATCCAGACCTATGCCGCCCAGCACTACGCGATCCGGGCGGCGGCTGCCCTGGACGTGGATGGCTTTGCGGATGCCGAGCTGCCGAGGCGTCGCCTCCTGGGCTATCCGCCGGCCTCGGTCCTGGCCCGGCTGCTGGTGGCCGATCCGGATCGGGCTCGGGCCGAGGCACGCGGCCAGCAGGCGGTGGAGGCGATCCGCGGACCCGGCGTCGAGGCGCTCGGGCCGCTGCCCTCATACGTGCCGCGCCGGGCCGGTCGCTGGCGCTTTCAGGTCGTTCTGCGGGCGGCGAACGCCGAGGCGCGAGCGGCCGCGCTGGAGCGGGTGCCGGCCGGCGTGGCGATCGACGTCGACCCCGAGTCGCTCCTGTAGGCGAGTCGCCGGAGCCGGTTGGCCGGGGGCGCATCGGTACAATGTGGCCGATGGTCATCCGCCAGATCCTGACCGTGGAGGAGCCGATTCTCCGCCAGCGCGCCAAGAAGGTGACGCAGTTCGACGCCTCGCTGCATCGCCTCCTCGACGACCTGACCGAGACGATGCGCGACGCTCCGGGGATCGGGATCGCCGCCAACCAGGTTGGGATTCCGCTCCAGGTTGCGGTCATCGAGCTCGAGGAGAAGGTCACCGAGCTGATCAATCCGCAGATCGTGCGCTCTTCCGGCGAGGTGATCGACTGGGAGGGCTGCCTCTCGATTCCCGGCTTCGTGGCCGAGGTGAAGCGCCACGCCACGGTCACCGTCAAGGCCAGGGACCGCCACGGGAAGGAGTTCCGGGTCAAGGGCGAGGAGCTCTTCGCGAGGGCCCTGCAGCACGAGATCGATCACCTCAACGGCATTCTCTACATCGACTACCTCGAGTCGCTCGAAGAGCTGGTCCGCGTCAGCGACCGCCCGAGCGAGGTGCAGGAAGAGACGACCGCGGGCATCTAGTGGCCCGCCTCGGTCGCATCGTCTTCCTCGGGACCGGGCCATTCGCGGTGCCGCTGCTTGGCACGCTTCCGGAACGGACGGATGAGCTGCTGGTGGTCAGCCAGCCGGATCGCCCCGCCGGGCGCGGCCTTCGTCCTCGCGAGTCGCCGGTCGCCGAATGGGCCCGGACCCAGGGCGTCCCGGTGGCGACGCCCACCCGACTCCGTTCGGGGGAGGGCCGCGCGCTGCTGCGGCAGTTCGCCCCGGACGGGATCCTGCTCGCCTCTTACGGGCAGCTGGTGCCCCCGGACCTCCTGGCGCTCGCACCACGGCCGCCGCTCAACGTGCACCCGTCGCTCCTGCCGCGACATCGCGGGGCAGCACCGGTCGCGTCCACCATCCTGGCGGGGGACCGGGTGGCGGGCGTGACACTGATGGTGATGACCGGGGAGCTCGATGCCGGGCCGATCGCGGGGCAGTGGGAGATGCCGCTCGGCGGACGCGAGACGACGCCCCAGCTCGAGGCCACCCTGGCCGAGCTGGCCGCGGAGGTGGTTCCTCCTCAGCTGCAGGCGTGGGCCTCGGGCGAGCTGGTGACGCACCCGCAGGACGATGCGGCCGCGACCATGATCCGGCCGTTCCGCCGGGTCGACGGCTGGATCGACTGGCACCGCAGCGCCGAGTTGATCGACCGCCAGGTGCGCTCCCTGCAACCCTGGCCCGGCGCCTGGACCACGCTCGACGGGCGTCGCCTGCACATCCGGGCCGCGCACCCGGTGGCCGGGGTCGACGGGCCGCCGATCGGAGCCATTCTCCCCGGCGAGTGGCCGACGGTGGCCTGCGGCCAGGGGGCGCTCGTCCTCGAGGTCGTCCAGCCCGAGGGCCGCCCGGCGATGCCGGCCGATGCGTGGCGCCGCGGCCTGCCGCGCGACCACATCCTGCTTGGCGGAGGACCGCCGCCCGCGTAGCCCGATCTTCATCGGGCCTTCACCGGAGGCTCCGGGGAGCTCGGCTATACTCGGCTCGCTTCCGAGGAGGTAGCAATCCGAGAATGAGTGGCTTCCTGCCATACCTGCTGCTGGTGATGCTGCCGAGCATCGCGATCACCGGCTGGGCGGCATGGCGCGTCCGTTCGACCTATGCCCGCTGGGCGAAGGTCGACTCCGGCATCAACCTGTCCGCATTCGACTTCGCGCGGCAGCTCCTCGACCGGCAGGGGCTGCGCGAGGTGAGCATCGAGCCGGTCGAGGGCCAGCTTACCGACCACTACGACCCCCGCGGCAAGGTGCGGTGGCCGATCCGCGGCTGCTGGCCAGCGGGGCGCATCCGAGCCCGGCGCAGCCGGCGACACCGCATCTGTCCGTCGCCTCGGCGGCCGTCATCGCCCACGAGGTGGGGCACGCGCTCCAGGACCGGCAGGGAGATCCCTGGATGGTGGCCCGCCAGTCGATCGTGCCCGCTGTCCAGCTCGGATCGGGCGTCGCTCCGTGGCTGATCATCGCCGGGGTTTGGCTCAAGATCCTCGGCCTGGCCTGGATCGGGCTCATCGCCTTCGGGGCCGCGGTCGCCTTCACCTTCGTGACCCTGCCCGTCGAGATCGGCGCGTCGAGCCGCGCGCTCACCTTCGTGGCCAGCCTGGGCCTGAATGGCGAGCGACAGGTCGGTGCCCGCGACGTCCTCAAGGCTGCGGCCTGGACCTACGTCGCGGCCGCCCTCGCATCGCTGCTGACCTTCCTCTACTACCTGATGCTGATCATGGGGCGTCGTGACTGATTCCTCATCCGCCGGGTCCACCCCGGCGATCAGCGAGGTCCATCCCGATCGGCTCGCCGCGTGGCTCACCGCACGCGGCGAGCGTGCGTATCGGGCCAGGCAGATCCTCGCCGGCAGCCATCGCCCAGGCGTCTCCGATTTCGGGGATCTGACGGAGCTGCCTCGGGCACTGCGGTCGGCGCTGGAGGAGTCGTTCACCTTCTCGACGATCCGCCACAGCCACGCCCTCGTGGCCGATGGCGGCCTGACCGCCAAGGCGGTGCATGAGCTTGGCGACGGCCAGCGCATCGAATCGGTCCTGATGCGCTACCCGCGGCGCTCTGGCGGCCAGCGCACCACGATCTGCATCAGCTCCCAGGCCGGCTGCGCGGTGGGCTGCCCCTTCTGCGCCACCGGGCAGGCTGGCTTCGCGCGACAGCTGAGCGCCGGGGAGATCGTCGACCAGGTGCTGCACTGGCATCGCGCTCCCTGGCTGGCGCTTGGTCCAGATTGGCGACCCGGCACGGGCGCCGGGCATTACAACATCGTCTTCATGGGGATGGGCGAGCCGCTGAACAACACCGATCGGGTCTTCGGGGCGGTCCGCCTGCTGAACGATCCGGATCGCCTGGGGATCGGCGCGCGGCACATCACCGTGAGCACCTCGGGCGTGGTGCCGGGGATCGAGCGGATGATCGGCGAGCTGCCACAGGTCAACCTGGCCATCTCGCTGCATGCGGCCGACGACGGCCTGCGCGACGAGCTGGTGCCGATCAATCGCAAATGGCCGATCGCCGACGTCGTCGGGGCCGGCCGCCGCTTCGCCGAGGTGACGCGGCGACGGGTGAGCCTGGAGTACGTGCTGATCGACGGCGTGAACGACTCGATCCGGCTGGCCGAGCGGCTGGCGGCGCTCGCCGCAGGCTGGCTCTGCCACGTGAACCTGATCCCCCTCAACCCGACCCCCGGCTCCCGCTGGAGCGGCACGCCACCGGCCGGGATCGCCGCGTTCGCCGGCGTCCTGCGCGCTGCCCGCGTGCCGGTCACCGTGCGGGATACTCGCGGCCGCGAGATCGAGGCCGCCTGCGGCCAGCTGCATGCCCAGCTCGCCGGACGGGAGCTGCCGCGGCCCTCCCTGGTGGCCATCGGCGGGGCATCTCTCGGGTGAGAGCGCCACAGATTAGTGCCAGCCTGCTCAACGCTGACTTCGCACGACTCGGCGAGGAGGTGCGCCGGGCGGTCGAGGGTGGCGTCGACTCGGTGCACGTCGACGTCATGGACGGGCACTTCGTCAAGAACATCACCATCGGGCCGGTCGTCGTCGGAGCGATCCGCGAGCACGCCGGCGTCCCGCTCCACAGCCACCTCATGATCTCCGAGCCCCTGCGCTTTGCATCGGCCTTCGCGGAGGCGGGGAGCGACCTGATCGTCTTCCACGTCGAGGCCGACGATGAGCCCGATGCCGTCATCCAGGCGATCCGCGCTGCTGGTCGCTCGCCCGGGATGGCACTCAACCCGGAGACATCGGCCGATGCGGTCCTCCCCTTCCTCGAGAGGATCGACCTCCTGCTGGTGATGACCGTGCATCCCGGCTGGGGCGGGCAGCCGTTCATGCACGAGGTGCTGCCGAAGCTCACCGCGCTTGCCGACGAGATCGAACGACGTGGCCTCAGCCTGCCGATCGGTGTCGATGGCGGCGTCAACCTGGAGACCATCGGCCCGGCCTATGCCGCCGGCAGCGACGTGCTGGTCACGGGTTCGGCGCTCTACCGGCAGAGCGATGACCTGCGTCCGGCGGTCGATGCCTTCCGGGCGGCTGCCCTCGCGGGTGTGGCATGAGGCCTGACCTGAGGCGCCCGGCGGCGGCCCTCCTGACGCTGGCGCTGCTGCTCGCCGCCTGTGGCGGCATCCCGCTCCTGCCCTCGTCGGCGCCCACCCCCGAGCAGCCGCGCGAAGTGAAGGTCGTGGCCGTCGACCGCGATACGCAGCAGCCGATTCCCGGGACGCAGCTGGTCGTCGGATCGCAGAGCACCGTCACCGCCGCGGACGGCACGGCGACCGTGACCGCCCTGCGCGGGGCCGCGGTGGCGGCCAGCGCGGACGGTTTCGACCCAGGCAGCGGAGACGTGCCCAGCGACGGGAACATGACCATCCCCCTTCGCTCGAACGTCGTCCACGGCACGATTCACGACGAGACTGGCAAGCCGCTCTCGGGAGTGCGCGTCTTCGTGGAGGGGACCGATCGGCTGGCACGCAGCGACGACGCCGGCCATTACCGGCTGGCCGGTGTGCCGGAGATGGGGAACCTCATCTACAAGCTGCCCGGCTATCGGCTGGGGGTGATCCCGATCGACAAGCAGATGGCCAAGGACGTCACGCTGCCCACGTTCCAGGCCCGCGGCCTCTATGCCCCGGCGGCCGTCTTCGAGGGAGCTGGCCGGTTGGACGCCGAGCTGGCGCTCATCGACCAGACCGAGGCGAACGCGATGGTCATCGACGTCAAGGAGACGAACGGCAACCTCTACTGGTCGACCGATCTGCCTGCCGCCAAGGCGGTCGGCGCAGTCATGGAGCACCCGCTCTTTGACCTGGAGGAGCTCCTCCCCAAGCTGAAGGCGCGAGGGATCTACACCATCGCCCGGATGGTGGTCATGAAGGACAACACCCTCGGCGAGGCGCGGCCCGACCTGGCGGTCATGAACTCGGCGACCGGCAAGCCGTGGCGCGACTACGGCGGTGGCATCTGGCTCGACCCGTTCAACCCCGGCGTGGCCGAGTACATCGCCGCGCTGGCCGGGGATCTGGCCGACAAGGGCTTCGACGAGGTCCAGCTGGACTACGTTCGCTTCTACAGCGACGGCGACTTCGCGGTG
>VBJX01000129.1:1986-2468 GCA_005879775.1 Chloroflexota bacterium | reverse complement strand
TCCCGATCAGCTTCATCGCCAAGGACGACCAGGGGATCGGGCAGCGACCCGAGGTGATCATGCCCTTCGTCGACTACTTCGACCCGATGGTCTACCCGAGCCACTACTACGCCGGCTCATTCGGCTTCGACGTGCCGAACAACCACCCCTACGAGGTGATCGACTCGACCCTCAAGCTGATGAACGCCGAACGAGTGGGGTACCCGATGGTGATCCGGCCCTGGATCCAGGACTTCGGCTACGGCGACCTCCCGCCCTACACCGCGTCCCAGGTTCTCGCCGAGATGCAGGCGCTGCGCGACAACGGCGCGCAGGGCTGGATGATCTGGAACGCGCGCGCCTACTTCACCACCGCGGCCCTCGGGCCTCCGATCGAGGGCGAGGCCTCGGCTCCGGTCACATCAGCCGATGCGGCCGCGGCGTCGCCGGCGGCCAGCGCGGCGCCCTAGCTCGCCGTGCGGCTCGTCGTCCAGCGAGTCACG
>VBJX01000129.1:0-1943 GCA_005879775.1 Chloroflexota bacterium | reverse complement strand
CGGACCGGATGGCGGACAAGCTGCTCGGCCTGCGCTACTTCGAGGACGAGGGCGGGCTGACGAACCTGTCGATCGAGGCGGCCGGTGGTGCCTACCTGGTGGTCAGCCAGTTCACCCTGCTGGCCGAGCTGCGCCACGGCCGGCGGCCCGGGTTCACCGATGCAGCTTCGCCGGAGGTGGCGGTGCCGCTCCTGGATCGGTTCGTGGCGCGGCTGCGGGCGGCTGGCCGAGGGGTGGCGAGCGGGCGCTTCGGGGCAGCGATGGCGGTGGAACTGGTGAACGACGGGCCGTTCACCCTGGTCCTCGATTCCGGTCGGGACCTGGCGGGCTAGATCAGACCTTCTCGGCGGTGCGCCGGCAACGGGAGCAGGCCTGGATGCGAACCATGCGGCCGCCGCGCTCGACCATCATCGGCTGGAGGTTGGGGATCCAGCGGCGCAGCGCACGCTTGCGGTTCATCCCGACCGATTGCGGGTTCCAGCCGGTGATTGGCTTCTTGCCGNNNGCGCCATCGAGTGGCTCCATTCATGAAGGGACCGGCGCACCATCCTCGGCGTCGCCGGAACGGGGCGATCCTAGCACGCTACGATCGGGCCATGCAATGGAGGGCGCCCGGGCGATGACCGCGAGGACGGTCGCTGCCGGTGCCAGTGGGCTGACACCAGAGGCGCTCGACCGCCCGGTCCGCATCGCCATCCCGGAGCTCTCCCGTGGCGCGTCGGCGCTCGCCCGGCTGGGCATCGCCACCCCCCGGCAGGCGCTCTTCCATCTGCCGTTCCGCTACGACGACTTCAGCGAGGTGCGCCCGCTCGGCGAGCTGGTGCCCGACGAAAAGCAGTCGGCCGCCGTGCGGGTGGTGGACGTCAAGGTCGAGCCCGGCTTCGGCCGCCGGCCGCAGCGGGTGATCGCCCAGCTCGCCGACACGAGCGGCAGTGCCGAGGCGATCTGGTTCGGCCGTCGCTACGTCGAGCGCAGGCTGCAGCCCGGCGACGAGATCGTGGTGAGCGGCAAGGTGGCGCTGCGCGGCTGGCGCCCGCAGTTCGTCTCCCCGGAGTTCTCGCCGGCCGGTCACGCCTCCGTCCATACCGGGCGGGTGGTGCCGGTCTACCGGCTGACGGGCGGGATCACCCAGAAGCGCGTGCGGGAGTTGCTGGCGCGCGTCCTTGAACGGGCGCTGCCGGTGGTTGACGATCCACTGCGGCCGGGTGAGCGCGGCGACCTGCCGCCGCTGGCCGAAGCCCTGCGCGCGGCGCACTTCCCCGAGGAGGCGGCCGACGTTCCAGCCGCACTGGACCGGCTCGCCTTCGACGAGCTGCTCGCCCTGCAGCTGACGCTCGCCCAGGCGCGGGTCGCGCGCACGGGGCTGCAGTCGGCTCGCCTCGTGATCGGCCCCGACGAGCTGGAGTCGCTCCTGGCGGCACTGCCGTTCACGCTGACCGCCGACCAGCGCAGCTCACTCGACGAGATCGTCGTTGACCTGGCCTCCGAGATCCCGATGCGCCGCCTCCTGCAGGGCGACGTGGGCAGCGGCAAGACCGCAGTGGCGGCGGTCGCCCTGGCCGGCATCGTGCGCGCCGGCTGGCAGGGGGCGCTCATGGCGCCGACCGAGATTCTCGCCCGCCAGCATCACGCCGGCCTGGCGCCACTGCTCGAGGCGCTCGGCGTGCGAGGCGAGTTCCTCTCCGGATCGCTGCCCCCGGTAAGGAAGCGTGCGATCCATGCCGCGATCGAGGCGGGCGAGGCCGATGTCGTCATCGGCACCCACGCGGTGATCAGTGAGGCGGTCACCTTCCGCCGGCTCGGGCTGGCGGTCGTCGACGAGCAGCACCGCTTTGGCGTTGCCCAGCGCGCGGCGCTGCAGGCGAAGGGGAGCGACCTCGAGCCACATCTGCTGGCCCTGACCGCCACCCCCATCCCACGCACGCTGGCGCTCACGTTCTACG
>VBJX01000033.1:1367-12894 GCA_005879775.1 Chloroflexota bacterium | reverse complement strand
ACCTTGACGCTCACCAAGCCGGTCACGCCCGAGATGACGATCGTGGTACCGGCGCGTTCCTACGCCGAGCTGATGCGGATCCTTCCCGACGCGGAGGAGGCGATCGAGATCACGGTCACCCCCAACAAGAGCCAGGTGCTCTTCCACGTGGCCGGGATCGACCTCGTCAGCCGCCTGGTCGAGGGGCAATTCCCCAACTACGAGCCGGTCATCCCAACCGCCCATACCAGCCGCGCGGTCCTCGATCGCGAGTCATTCCTGGCCGGGGCGCGGCGCGCCAGCATCTTCGCCCGGGACAGCGCCAACATCGTCAAGATCGAACTGGGCGGAGAGGCGGGTGACGGGGTAGCGACCACTGCCCATGCGGCGGACGTGGCCCATGCGGCGGACGTGGGCGATGCGGCGGACGCGCTGGAGGCCACCCTCGAAGGCCAATCGACGACGATCGCCTTCAACGCTCGCTACCTGGTCGACGTCCTCTCCAACCTGGGCGCCGAGGAGGCCGCGCTCGAGCTCTCCGGGCCGCTGGCGCCCGGCGTCATCCGCGGGATCGGCAAGGACGACTACGTGCACGTCATCATGCCGGTCCGGACCGCCTCGTAGGAGCTCGAAGACCGATGCGGGCGCAGCTGCCCGCGGCGCGGGCGTGAGGACACGCCCGTGCGCCTGACCCGGCTGCTCCTCGAGGACTTCCGCTCCTACCCCTCCGCCGAGCTGCGCCCCGACCCGGGCCTGACGATCGTGGCCGGACCGAATGGCAGCGGAAAGACGAACCTGCTCGAGGCGATCTTCGTGGCGGTCACCGGCCGCTCGCACCGAGCCGCGACCGAATCCGAGCTGGTGCGCCACGGCGCCGCCTTCGCCCGGGTGCGACTCGACCTGACCAATTCCGACGGGGCCGACACCGCCCGGGTCGAGCTCATCCTTCCCGGCCCGCTGGGATCCGCCGAGCTCCGCAAGCGGGTCACGGTCAACGGACTGGCGCGCCGTCCGGCGGCCGTGAGCGAGACGGTGCGCGCGGTCCTCTTCCGCCCCGAGGAGATGCTCCTCCTGGTCGGCGCGCCTGGTGATCGGCGGCGCTTCATGGACGCCATCCTGGCGCAGGCCAACCGCCGCGCGGCCCACGATCTCGCCGAGCTGGTTCGGGTGCTCGCCCAGCGCAACGCGCTGCTGCGCGCCATCCGACGTGAGGAGGCGGGCAGCGACGGCCTCGCCTTCTGGGACGAGCAGCTCGCCGAGGTCGGATCGCGGGTGATGGCCGCGCGCCTTACTCTCGTCGCGCAGCTCGACGCTCGGATCCCGGCCCTCCACGATGCGGTTGCTCCTCCCGAGGAGCAGGGCGAGCGCGTGCGCCTCACCTATGCCGATACGCTGAAGGACGCTTGGCCGGAACGCCCCAATCCGCGCGACCCCGCTGACACCCTCCCCGATGCGGAGCAGCTGGCGGCGGCGTTCCGGCGCCGGATCCTGGCGGTCCGGCAGAAGGAGCTGTGGAACGGCGTATCGCTCGTCGGGCCGCAGCGCGACGACCTGCGCGTGGAGCTGGCCGGACGCGAGGTGGCCAGCCATGCCAGCCGCGGCCAGCAGCGGACCATCATCCTGGCCATGAAGCTGGCCGAGACCGATCTGCTGGGCGCCGGCGGCGCGCCGATGCCGATCGTGCTCCTGGATGACGTCTTCAGCGAGCTCGACGCCGAGCGTTCGGAGCGCACGCTCGCCCTCCTGCTGCAGCGCGGCCAGGTGCTGGTGACCGTCGCCGACCTCGCCGCACTCCCCATCGGGCGACCCGCGGTCTCAACCTGGCAGGTCGGCGAGGGGCGCCTGGTGCAGGCGCCACGGGTCGCATGAGCCGCGCCGAGGAGGCGGGCGCGGCGGTCCAGCGCGCCCTCCTCGCCTGCGTCGGTCCGGGAGCTGCCGAGCAGATCGCGCTGGCCCAGACGCGTCTGGCCTGGCAGGAGACGATGGCCTCCGCCGGCCTCGACCGCGGAGGTATCACTTCTCGCCTGCTCCGCGTGGTCAACGGCACTGCCCAGGTCGAGGCCTCTGAGCCCATCCTGGCCCAGGAGCTCACCCTCCGGGCGGACCTCCTGGTCCGGAACGTGAACCAGCGCATGGCAGGGCGCCCAGGGGCGACGATGCTGATCGATCGCCTCTCAGTCTCGGTCGGCGCGCCGGATCGCATCGGACCGGGATGAGCACGCGGCTGGCGACCCGCATCGGGCTCCCGCCCGGGGAGGCGCGCGCGGCCGACAGTCGCGACGTGGTCCGCTTCCACGAGCCGACGATCGGCAGCGAGGCCCGCACCAAGGGGAGCCTCTTCCTCGTCGCCCAGGTGATCGGCGGTGATGCCGCGCTGGCCCGCGCCGCGCGGGAGGCTCTCGAGGTGCTGGAGCACGACTACTACTACGACCTCTCGACCGGGGCGCTCGGCGCACTGGCCAAGGCCCTGGCCGGCGCCAACCGGAGGCTCTTCCACCAGCGCCGCCGGCTCGGGATCCCACGCTCCGGCGGGGTGAGCGTCATCGGGCTCGTGGTGCGCGGCCGCGAGGCACACGTTGCCAAGCTGGGTCCGGCATCGGCGGTGATCGTTCGCGAGGACCACATGTACGAGCTGCCGCCACCTGCCCTCGCCGCTGAGGAGGATCCCCGCCAGCGCGAGCACCAGGTTGCCCAGACGCTCGGCGAGGCGCTCGAGGTGACGCCCTTCACGTGGCAGGGTGACCTGGTGCCCGGTGATCGCCTCGCGCTGCTGTCGCGGAACGTCGCCGACGTGGTCGGTACGGATCAGCTGCAGGAGGCGCTCACCAGGCTGCGTCCCGCCGCCGCCGTGGAGCATCTCCTCCAGGTCTTCCGCGTGCGGGGCGGCGGCGGCTCTGACGCGATCCTGGCCATCGAGCTGGTCGAGCTGCCGGCCACCGCCATCACCTCCCGCCTTGAAGCGGTCCACCCCTCCGAGCCGCTGGCCGGGCTCCCCGACCAGAGTCCCGTGCCTTTGGCGGACGCCATCGGCCGCTTTCTGCATCGTGCGGCGGAGGGGATTGACGCGGCCCAGGCGGCGATCGGGCGCGGGATCCTCTACGGGCTGAACATCGTGCTGGCCTTCGTGCCGCGGCGACGCCCCGAGTATCCCCGCAGCATCCCGCGCACCGAGCTGCGGGAGGAGAGCCGCCGCCGGCGGCGGGGGCTCATCGGGATCGCGGCCGTGGCCGCACTGCTGGCCGTGGGTGCCACGGTCGCCAGCCTGCCGAAACCCAGGCCGACCGAGGCGATCCTGCGTGCCAGCGTGGCGCGCGCCGCGATCGTCGAGGCGCAGGAGGCGCTCGCCCACGTCGCCGAGCGGGTGGAGGGGCGCGACCTGATCGACCGTGACCCGGAGCATGCCAAGGAGCTGCTCAACTCGGCGTTCGCGGCCATCGCGCGCGCCGAGGCAGCAGGGATTCCCGCCTCCTCGATGGGTGCGATGCAGCTTGTCGTCGACCGTGGCCTGGACACGATCTACGTGGTCACCCGCATCGGTGAGGCGTCGACTGTCGCTGACCTGGCGACCGCCTTCCCCGACGAGGAGGCGCGCGACATGGTCGTGGCCAGCGACGGGAGCCTGTGGGTCGCCGAGGTCGGCCGCGGGCGCCTGATCCGGGTCGACCCGGCAACCGGCGTCGGGGCAGTCGTCTATCGCTCCGGGCAGAAGGTGGGCAGCCTGACCGCCGGGGCGCCGTGGCTGCTGGCCACCGCCGCGACTGACGTGGTGCTCGTCGATCGGCAGCACCAGGCCTGGCGCTTCGACCTCGTCGAGCAGCTGCCCCACGCCCTGGTCCTGCCTGAGATCGCAAAGCTCTCTCCGGCCACGCACCTGCTGACGGCGCTCCAGAATCGGCCCCCGCTGGAAATCTTCAACCTCTATGCCGTCGACGGCGCGAGCGGCGAGGTCCTCAAGTGGTCACCCGGCACCAGCCTGCCGGTCACCTACCCGAGCGTCCCGCAGCCATTCCTGACGGAGAAGCCCGACCTTCCGGCAGCGGAGGCCCGTGACCTGTTCGTCGATGCCAACCTGTGGCTCCTGCAAGCCGGGACCGTCACGCGGGTCAACTTTGGACTGCCGCTCCCGCAGGGCGACTTCTCGCTCGACCCGCCGCCTGACGGCGAGGTGCGCCACCCGCGGGACTACCGCCTGATCGACGGGGCCACGATCGGCGACCGCGACCTCTTCTACGTGTACGACGCGGCCAACGCGCGGATCATCGCTTTCCAGCGGGCCGATGGCGCCTTTGTCAAGCAATGGCTGGCCCCCGCCAGCGGTCCGCGGGCCGGCCTGCTCGACCACGTGCTGGCCTTCGAGGTCAGCTCCGTTCCGGACGGTCCGCCCGCTGCCTTCGTCTTGACCCCCGACCGGATCGTCCGCGTCGTCCTCGAATAGGCTCAACTAGAATCGGGCCATGGGAGAGCCGCCGTATGGCCGGATCCGACTGATCGAGATGGTCGTCGAAAGCGTGCGGGTGCACATGCTCTCCAGCCAGCACGTGGTGATCCTCAAGGAGTCCGAGCGGGATCGATATCTGCCGATCTGGATCGGGCCGTCCGAGGCCAACGCAATCGCCATGCGCCTGCAGGGGCTGACCGCCGAGCGGCCGCTCACCCACGACCTGATCGTGAGCATGCTCGGCGCACTGAACTCGAGCGTCAGCCGGGTGGTGGTCACGAACGTGACCGATGGCACCTTCCACGCCCGCCTGTACCTCGAGCTGGCCGACGGCAGCGAGACGGAGATCGACTCGCGCACCAGCGACGCGATCGCCGTGGCGGTGCGCACCGGTTCGACCATCTACGTCGACGAGCGAGTCCTGGACGAGGCGGGCGTGGAGCCGGACCAGGTCGAGCCGGGAGACGAGAGTGACGAAAAGCTCGCTGTCTTCCGCGAGTTCATCAACTCGCTCGACGTGGACCTGGGCGGCGGCGAGAAGGGGCCGCCCAGCGAAGAGCAGGAGAGCTAGCTCCTAGCTCTCGGCCTCCGCCGAGCCCGGCCGCGTGCCAAGGACCGCATCCCGGTTCGTCCAGAGCGCCCAGCGCAGCCTGGCCAGGTCGCCGAAGGTGCGCAGGATCTTGCGGAAGCTGGCGCCGGTGTTGGTGCCCGCCGCCCGCGGGTAGTGGTTCACTCCGACCTGCGCCATGCGCACGCCGCGAGCCCGGAGCTTGACGAGCATCTCGGCCGAGAGGAACGGCCCTTCGGCGTCGAGGCGCAGCCCGTCGAACACCTCGCGCCGGAAGAGCTTCATGGCGCAATCGATGTCTCGTACCCGCAGCCCGAAGGCGACCGAGACGATGGCGTTGTAGGTCTTGGCGATGAAGATGCGGTGGAAGGGGTCCATGCGCCGCAGCCGGTAGCCGATCACCGCGTCGACCGGCTTGGTCGTGTCCGCCAGCCGATCCAGAAGCAGGCTCATCTGCCGCAGGTCGAACTGCAGGTCCCCGTCCGAAAAGCAGATCAGCTCGGCCCAGGCGCCCTCGAAGCCGGCCTTCAGGGCGCCGCCGTAGCCCCGGTTGCGCTGGTGGACGACCCGGACACGGGCGTCGGCGGCGACCAGGGCGTCGGCCAGCTCCGGCGTCCGGTCCGTGGAGCCGTCGTCGACGATGAGGACCTCCAGTGACGGGACCAGCGGCCCGATCTCGTCCAGGGCGCGCCGGACCGTCTCCTCGACGTTCTCCTGCTCGTTGTAGGCAGGGAAGAAGAAGGTCAGGCGCGGGCGCTCGGAAGGGGCGGAGGGGTCGGCCACGGGCCGTACCCTAGCGCAACCACCCGGCTCCCGGGGCCGTCAGAAGGCCGATGTATACTCTCGCCCACCTTGGCGCGCGACACCATCTGGCGCCGATGACGAGGTGCCGCCAGCGATGACCCGCGACTCCGTGAGGGGGCGGGGCGCAGGGCCAATCGAGCGCGGCTCCCAACTCCAGGCGGCGAGCCTGGTGGCCGCCCTGATCGTGGCCGGAATCGTCCTGCGCTTCGTGGTGGCCTGGCTCTACCTGCCGCTGAGCGGCCTCCGCGTGGACGTCGGCGACTTTGCCATCTGGGCGCACCAGCTGGCCCAATCGGGCCCCGGCGCCTTCTACGGGCAAGGGGGGCTCACCGACTATCCGCCCGGCTACATGTACGTGCTGTGGCTGATCGGTTCGATCGGTCGCTGGCTGCAGTCCTACACCGTCGGCGTGGACATCACGCCAGGCCTGATCAAGGTCCCCGGCATCCTGGCCGACGGCGGGGTCGCCTGGCTCCTCTTCGCCTACTGCCGCCGATTCGGCGATGGCTGGCTGGGTCGTTGGAGCGGTGAGCGGCTTGGCGTTGTGGCGGTCGCCATCTGGCTCTTCAACCCTGGGACGATCTTCAACTCGTCGGTCTGGGGCCAGATCGACTCGGTCGGGGCGCTGGTCCTCCTCGCAAGCCTCTACGCGCTGGCGCGCGGCTGGACGGAGGCGGCGGCGGCCGGCGCCGTGCTGGCGATGCTGGTCAAATTCCAGTTCGCCTTCCTGCTGCCGGTGGTGGCGGTGGTCGGCATCAAGCGACACCTGCTCGGCCGGTCATCGGATCCCGAGCAGACCAACAGGGCCGATCCGCTGCGGGTCCTCACCTCGCTGGCTGCCGGGCTCGGCACCCTGGTCGGCCTGATCATCCCATTCGGGCTTGGCGTCTGGGCGCCCGGCGACGACGCGCACAGCCTGATCAACAAGTTCCAGGCCGCGGCGGACCTCTACAAGGGCCTGACCATCAATGCCATGAACCTCTGGCGCAACCCGTGGAGCGGCCTCTCCCAGGTCCAGTGGTGGGGCTGCGACTCGCCCAGCACCAAGTTCTGCGGAGCGAACGATGGGGTCGCCATGACGATCGGCTCAACGGTGGTCACCTGGCAGCTGGTGGGGGCCATCCTGTTCGGGATCGTTGCCATCGTCGCCCTGCTGCAGGTGGCGCGCCGCGACGACCCCGCGGGATTGCTGACCGGGTCGCTCCTGCTGGCGGTTGCGTTCTTCGCCCTGCCAACCCGGGTGCACGAGCGCTACCTGTTCCCGGCGCTGGCGCTGGCAGCGCCGCTGGTGGCGCGCTCCTGGCGCTCGGCGACGATCTTCGGCGCGCTCTCCTTCATCTTCTTCGCGAACATCTACTGGGTCTACACGCACGACTGGTCGTTCGTGCAGGGCTCCGTCTACAACCCAGGCGTCGGCGGCGCCCCGATGGTCCGCGACCCATTCCTGGCGGCCACCCTCTTCAGCCCGATTGGGGTGTATGCCGTCTCGTTCCTGGTGGTCGTCCTGGTCGGGGTCCTCACCTGGCGGTCGGTGGCGATGGCCCTGGCTCCAGCGCGCCGGCGCTGGCAACCAGCGGGCGCCAGCCCGACGGTGCCCGTCCTGGCCGGCGGCGTGCCGTCGGAGCCGATGCCTCCCGGCCTCCCGGCCACCCCTCCGCCGTCCCCAGCGACGCCGATCGACGGCGCCAGGACCTTCGACCGGCTCCGGGTCTGGCTACGTCGGGATCCAACCGATCCGTATCGGTCTGAGCCCTTCCGCCGTCTCGACCGCATCGACGCGCTCCTCGTCGTGGCCCTGGTCCTCTTCTCGTTCGTCTTCAGGATCTGGCGGCTCGATCTGCCGCGCTCCACGACCTTCGACGAGGTCTACCACGGCCGCTCCGCCACCGAGTGGCTGGCCGATTGGCAGGAGGGCTGGAAGCGCGACACATACGAGTGGACTCATCCACCGCTCGCCAAGTTCCTGATCGCCGGTGGCATCGTGCTGGCCAACCCGAACCAGCTGCAGGGCACCTGGGACGCCCCTCTCGACTCGGCAGTCAGCTCGATCGTCGTGGCTCCCAAGCGAACAGCCTACGGCCGTCCGGCATCGGTCGCCTTCACCGCGGGAACGGATGACGAGGTGACGGCCCGCGATGCCCAGACCGGCGCGGCGCTGGCCACCTGGAACGCGCCGGGGGCCGTGGCCAGCCTGGCCTGGGACGAGGACAACAACCGCCTCTTTGTGGGCCTCTCCGCCAGCGGGACGGTGGCGGTGTACGGCACCGATGAATTCCTGGCCTCGACCGGTGAGCGGGCTCCGCCGCCCCAGACCGGGGCGATCGAGACCGGCCTCTCGGCCGTCGACCAGATCGTGGTCCCCGAGTCAGATCCGATCGTCGCCTTCAGGGGTCCGGACGGCGTGATGGAGGTCGAGCGGTCGACCCTCACCGAGCTCGCCAGCTCCAAACAGGTGTTCGGCGGCATCACCTACGTTCCGCCGGCGGGGAGTTCCACGGCCTCTCGCATCGTGGGCACCGACCCCGGACAGAGCGGCATCGTCGCCCTGGACGGCGCGACCCTGCAGCCCGACTCGGCCCTGCTCGGGACCGACGGCCACATCCCGCTGCCATCTGCACCAATCGGCCCGCTCCTGACACGCGGCAGCGGCAACAGCCTGCAGGTCTGGGTGCCGGTGGGTCCGCTGCCGGCGGACATCGAGCACGGCCCACTGACCGGGGGGATGTCGGTCTTCGACGAGGGCCTGAACATCATCGACACGGTGCCGCTGCCGGGGGCCCCCAGGCTCATCGGCTGGAACGACGTCGCGAACATCATCTACGCCGCCGGGATCGAGCAGAAGACCGGAGGACCGGTGGTCTGGACGATCAACCCGCTGGGCAGCGGCGGCGTCCAGTCGGCCGGCTTCGCCACCTTCGACACCACCATCCTGCCGGGCGAGCCGCTGGCCATGGCGTTCGACATCTCGGATCACTCGGAGGCCGATGACCACGAGCGCCTCCTCGTCTCGACCCAGGCCAGCAACGAGACCGCCGTGGCCGAGATCGACGTGGGGAGCAACACCTTCGCCTGGCGGCTGGCCAGCGTCATCTTCGGCTCGCTCCTGACGGCCCTCATCTACCTGCTGGCTGCCACTCTCTTCCCGCGCCGCCGGATCGCGGTGCTGGCGGCGATCTTCATCGCGGTCGACGGCATGAGCTACGCCATGAGCCGGATCGCCATGAACGACATCTTCGTGGCGACCTTCATCGCCGCCGCGTACCTGCTCTACTGGCAGATCTGGTCAGGCCGATGGGCGCGCAGCGCCTGGTGGGTGCTGCCCACCGTGGGAGTTCTCATCGGGCTGGCGGCAGCCACTAAGTGGGTCGGCTTCTATGCCCTTGCGGGGCTCTGGATCCTGACGCTGGCGCGTTCCCATTTCGGGCGTTTCCTGCTGGTGGCCATGATCGGCTTCCTGACGGTCGCGACCGGGATCGGGGCGCCATGGCCGTTCGTGGCGATCTGCCTGATGGCGCTGGCCCTTGCCCTCTTCCTCGTCTGGCACCGCCCGGTGCGCCTCTCGCCGGCCGATCTCACCTCGCTGGCGCCGATCGGGGTTATCGGTGGCGGGATCGGCCTGGCCTTCGCGATCGCCTACCCGATGGTGGAGGGGCGCACGCCAAAGAACGCGGTCGAGCTGGTCTTCGCGGTCCTGGCCCGCGGCGCACAGGCCGCCTGGCCGGCGTACATCATGCTCGCCGTCGCCGGCCTGCTGTTGATCGCCCGCGGCTGGCGGTCGATGCGCCACCCGGAGACGGATCGTCGCTGGCTGCTGCCCGGTGAGATGGGCGGCTTCGCCTGGCCCTGGATCGGGGCATGCCTGCTGGTGATCCCGCTCTTCGTCTACTTCCTGTCGTGGGTCCCCTACCTGCAGCTCGGCCACGGGATCGCCACCGAGGGTCTCGGCCCGGGCTACGGCTGGTCGCTCGACGAGCTCCATTCGCAGGCCTTTGGCTTCCATTTCGGTCTCACCGCCGGGCATCCGGCCTCGTCACCGTGGTGGAGCTGGCCCCTGGACCTGAAGACGGTCTTCTTCTACACGCATTCCTTCGACGATCGGCAGCTGGCCGTCGTCTACAACGGCGGCAACCCGATCCTCTTCTGGGCGGGCGTCCCGGCCATCCTGCTGGCCGGAGTCATGGCCTGGAAGCGTCGCTCCCCAGCCCTGGTCATGGTGGTGGCCGCCTTCGCCTTCCAGCTCGTGCCGTGGGCCAGGATCGAGCGCGCCGTCTTCCAGTACCACTACTTCACTGCCCTCCTGTTCGCGATGATCGCGGTCGCCTACTTCGTGGACGAGGGGCTCCGCAGGTGGGACCTGCGGCCGCTGGCCATCGCCTTCCTGGTGGCCGCGGCGATCGCCGGCGTGCTCGTCTTCCCGCTCAACTCGGCGCTGGCCATGCCGGACTGGTACATCAGCGCCGCGCGCGCGCTGCCGCCGTGGAACTACGCGTTCGTCTTCCCCAGCCCCTCGCAGGGTCCGCGCGCCCAGCTGCTGAGCGCCGATACGTGGTCGCTTGGGCTGGCCACCGTGCTCTCGCTGGGCGCCGCGGCCTTCGCGCTCTTCGGCCGCGACTGGTTCGAGGCTCGTCGCCGGGCGGCCTCAGGCGGCGGGGCGCTGCCGCAGGGCGGCGATCAGCAGGAAGACGCCAAGGGCGACGAGCCCCAGCGGCCAGAGGCGGTCGATGTTGAACGCCGGCAGATACTCCCGCGCCAGGAAGTAGAGCCCCAGCCCCACGAAGATCAGCCCGAAGACGAGCCCGGCGGAGCCTGAGCCCCGCGGCGGTCGCGGAGGGGGAGCCCCAGGCGAGCCCGATGCCGCCCCCCCGCCTGACGAGCCGTCCGACGAGCTCGGCGCCCACGGTGCCACCGGTACCACCAGCCACATGACGCCATACAGGATCAGGAAGACGCCGCCGGTGATGATCGCCAGGAGCACCCAGGCAATCCGCACGATCGATGGGTCGATGTCGAAATACTCGGCGACGCCACCGGCCACGCCACTGATCACGCGTTCTCTCGAGGACCGATAGAGGCGCCGATTCATGCGCAGCCTCCTTCAGGGTTGAGGGTGAAGCTCCCCGCATTGCCGTCGATCGTCAAATCGATCGAGCTGAGTGCCGCGCCAGATGGAACGGGTGGGGAATACGACCAGGTGTCCCCATCTCGCCCAAGGCCCGATTCGTCCAGATTGTGCGAGAAGGTGATGTTGTCATGCACTGTGAACGACATCGCGGCGGCGCCGTCGACACACATCTCTACAGAACCGGCATTGACGTGCAGTGTTCCGCCAGATATGTCGGCGCCGGCTCCCACCAGAATCGAGGCCGAGCCGGCGTTCAGTGCCAGGTCCAGCTGGTCGACCCTCGCGCCTGTCAGGTTCAGACCGATGGAACCCGCATTGGGATGAAGGACAAGGCGCACGAATTGACCATTGGCCAGATTGAGATGGCTATCTGCCGCATTCGGCTCCACGGTGAGCTGGTAGTTGACATTGGTCGGCAGGCTGACGATCCATCGTTCCCGTCCGGCGTCCCACCATTGATCAGTCTGGTGACGCACCATCAGCGAGCTCTTGTCGGCCTCGATGCGTGGCTGAGCAGCACCGGTTCCACTTGTCACGACCCATGAGTTGCGGTTATTCATCCGCACGCCCAGCGTTCCGCAATCGAACCGCAGGTCCACGGTAGCCTGCTGGCCGA
>VBJX01000033.1:431-1325 GCA_005879775.1 Chloroflexota bacterium | reverse complement strand
CCCCCGCCGCGAATCCGACAACCAGGGCGGCGGCCACAATGCCGACGATCGCCAGCCCGGTGCGCGCCAGGATGATCGAGACCCCAATGGCGATCAGGACCAGCGGCCAGAGGCGCCAGGCACCGGCCAGCGAGGCCCGATCGATGTAGTTCAGCTGGGCGGCGAGCGCCACCACGCCGGCGGTGACGAGGGCAAGCCCCCAGAAGACGAAGGCACGGTTGATAGTCATCTCGCGCCCATTGTCCCGCTGCGCGCAATGGGGAGGAAGGTCTGCTGGAGCCCGGCGGAACCACCGCCTGCACCCAAATGCACGCCATTCGGAGGCGCCAAGTAGCCTTAGCCCATGCCCAAGTGGAACCGCAGGGCCGTTCTGCAAGATACCGGCAGACACGCAAGCCTGGGATGGATTGCATGCCAACGCGCGAGACGATCGGCCTATCGCTTGTTCTAGCCGGCTTTGCTGTTGCCGTCGCCCTCGGGATCGCCGCGAACAACGCATTCGGCTATGACGAGTCCGTGTATGCGCTGCTGGCCAGACATTGGGTCAGCGGGACTCCTACGAGCGGGTGGGGGTTGCATCGTCCCGTGCTGCTTTCCGTTATCGGCATCATTCCCGCCTCACTGGGCGGCTCGGAGTGGGCATTCCGGATCATCGGAGCGGGCTTTGGCGCGGCCGTCATCCTCGCAACTCGAAGCATGGCTCGATCGTTCGGGGGAGCTGCGGCAGGGCTGATTGCAGCCGCCGGGGTTGCGGCATCGCCGGAATTTCAGGTGCAGAGTGGCTCTTTCCTCACGGATGTGCCCGCAACATTCGCGCTCCTGCTGCTCGCCGCCGTGCTGTGGCGGCACCTGAGCAGTTCTGAGCCGATAGGAGCGACCTTTCTGTGGCTGGCT
>VBJX01000033.1:0-303 GCA_005879775.1 Chloroflexota bacterium | reverse complement strand
GTCGTCTCCGCAACGGGCGGGCTCTTCGTGGCCCTCCTCGTGCCGCACTTGTTGGTCGCGACCACCCAGTTCGGGAGTCCCTGGGGGATCATCGTGGTTGCGCAACGAGCCGCCGCCGGGTCGAGCAGTCAGTCGTCTCTCCTCGACTACGTCGCCGCGTTTCCGCTCCTTGTTGGCCCGCTCGGTGGTGCTTTGGCCTTGCTTGGCATCGCCGCGGTGGTGGTGCCACTCCTCACATGGCGCCGCTCATCGGCCCCCATGAGTGCGAACCGCTCTCGTTATCTCGGGCTGTCCGTGCTCATT
>VBJX01000125.1 GCA_005879775.1 Chloroflexota bacterium | reverse complement strand
GCCGAGAAGGGCCATGATGAAACGGTGCGCGGCCAGCGAGTCGGAGAGCAGCTCGAGCAGGGGCCGCACGTTGTAGAGGGCCTGTTCGGAATCGAGCGCGGCCACCTCGCGCCGGAGCGCGCCCGCGAGGGAGACGGCATCGCCGGAGGCGCGCACGACCAGGCTCATCCAGGACCAGCTCTGCTGCGGGTGCGGCACGTAGATCTCGGGCGGGGCGGAGACGTGACGGCCGGAGGGGCGGACGTCGCCCACCACGCCCACCACCTCGAAGGTGTGGGGGTCGCTCTCGTCCGTCCCGATGCCGATGCGGATCCGCTGGCCGAGCGGGTCCTGGCCGGGGAAGACCTGGTCGGCCAGGGTCTGGTTGACGACCGCCACCGGCGGGGCCTCTCGGCGGTCGCGGTCGTCGAACGTGCGTCCCTTCTTCAGCGGGATGCGCATGGTCTCGAAATAGCCGGAGGTCACGGCGCGGTACTCGGCGCGTGGCTTCTGGCCCGGCGCCGGCGCGGGCTGGCCTTCCACGGTGAAGCGGGTAGCGATGCCGCCGTCGCCTCCGAGCGGCAGGGGCGTGATGGCCGCGGCCGAGATCACCCCGGGCAGGATGCGCACGCGCTCGAGGAGGTCGGCGTAGAAGGCGGCGCGCTGGTCCGGCCGTGGGTACCGCGGGCCGGGCAGCGACAACTCGAAGGTCAGAACGTCGTGGGGATCGAAGCCGGGATCCACGGACAGCAGGCGACGGAAGCTCTCGAGCAGGAGTCCGGCGCCCGCCATCAGGACCAGGGAGAGGGCGATCTCGGCGACGACGAGGAGGCGGGCGCCCGGATGGCGCGCCAGGCCCGGGCTCCGGCCGGAGTCGTGCAAGGCCGCCTGGACGTCGGTGCGCGCCGCGGAGAGAGCCGGAAGGAGGCCGAAGGCCACCCCGGTGACCAGGGAGAGCGCCAGGGAGAACCCCAGCACCCGGCCGTCGAGCGCGATGTCTTGAAGGCGCGGCGTGCTCGGGGGCGCGAGGGACACCAGGGCGTCGAGGCCCCAGTGAGCCAAGCCGAGTCCGGCCGCGCCGCCCACCACTCCCAGCAGGATGCTCTCGGTGAGGAGCTGGCGGACCAGTCGCGACCGCCCCGCACCCAGCGCGGCCCGGATCGCCACCTCTTTTCGCCGGGCCAGGGCCCGGGGCAGCACCAGGTTGGCCATGTTGGTGCAGGCGATGAGGAGGACGAACGCCACCGCACCCAGCAGGACCAGGAGCGGCCGGCGCAGCTCGCCCACCGTGTCCGCATGCAGCGACTCCACCATCGCTCCCACTCCGGTGTTGTCGGGGTGCTCTTTCTCGAGGCGCAGGGCGACGGCGGCCAGCTCCGCCCGGGCCTGGGCGATGCTCACCCCGGAGCGGAGGCGGCCGATCGCAGCCAGGGACCGGTTGCCGCGCTGCTCGAGCGAGTCGCCGTCCAGGGCCAGGGGGGCGAAGACCTGGGCACGCTCCACTTCGCGCGGCGGACGGAAGCTCGCGGGCAGGATGCCGATGACCGTGTGGGGCTGTCCGCTGAGGGTGAGGCTCCGGCCCACGAGCGTGGGGTCGGCGCCTAGCCGCCGCCACAAGCCGTGGCCCAGGACGGCCACCGGCTCGCCACCGGGTTGGTCCACCTCCGCCGGGAACAGGTGGCCGAGGGCCGGCACCACGCGCAAGGCCTGGAAGAAGCTCGCGGTGACCCGCGCCCCTTCGATGCGCTCCGGACCGCCGGGCCCCGCCAGGGTGACGTCGGCCGCGCGCAGCGCCGCGATGCTCTCGAAGCTCCGGCTCTCGTGTCGCCAGTCGCGGTAGTCGGGATACGAGATCACGCCGGGCCTGCCGGGCCGGGCCCGGGTCGCCCCGCGGATCATGACCAGCCGTTCCGGCTCGGGGTAGGACAGGGGCTTGAGCAGGACGCCGTGCACCGCGCTGAACATCACGGTCGTGGCGCCGACTCCGAGACCGACCGTGAGCACGGCCAGGGCGGTGAAACCGGGGCTGCGCAGCAGCCGCCGTGTCGCGTGACGCAGGTCGTTCAGCAGTGTCTGCATGCGGGGGATCGATGCGGGCGGCCCTGCGCGCGGGCAGGTAGCTCGCCAGGACGGCCACGGCGGTGAGCAGCAGGGCACCCGCGAGGAGCGTCGCGGGGTCGGTCGGAGTCACGCCGAAGAGCAGCCCGGCCAGCACGCGCGTCGCGCCCCCGGCGCCGAGGAGGCCGGTGGCCACCCCGGCCGCGGTGAGGCCGAGGCCCTGCCGCACCACCGCCGACACGACCTGTCCCGGCCGGGCGCCGAGGGCCAGGCGCACGCCGATCTCCCGCGTGCGCTGGGCCACTCCGTAGGCGATGACCCCGTAGGTGCCCACCGCTGCCAGGGCGAGGGCCAGGAGCGCGAAGGCGGAGAGCAGGAGCATGTTGAAGCGGGGGCGGGCCACGGAGCCGGCCACCAGATCCCTCATGGTCTGCACACGAGTGGTGGCCAGGCGGAGATCCACCTCGGCCAGGGCGCGAAGGACCGCCTCGCTGGCGAGGCGGGATCCGTCGCGCAGCGCGCCCACGAGATCGGCCCGGGCGGAGGAGAGCGCCGGGGCCAGGCCGAAGAGCACGCCGGTGCCGACGGAGAGGGCCAGGGCGAAGAGCAGGACCGTGCCGTCCACGCGCACCGTGGACAGCCGTGGCAGGCCGGCGGGCTCGAGCCGACGCAGGGCCTCCACCGCCCAGGTCGCCGTTGCTGGCGCCCAGGGCCCGGCGGACTGCCATCTCGCGACCGCGCGCGGTCGCGCGGGCCAGCGACAGGTGGGCCACGTTGGCGCACGCGATCAGGAGGACGAACCCCACCGCGCCCAGCAGGGCCAGGAGGGCGGGCCGGACCTCCCCCAGCAGGCGCTCGCGGAGCGGGGTGAGCTGCATCTGGAACCCCGCGTTCGTCTCCGGATGCTCCTTCGCGAGGGACGCGGAGATGGCCGTGGCCTCGGCCTGGGCGCCGGCCGCGGTCACTCCCGCCCTGCGCTTGAGCACCACCCGGAAGATCCGCAGGGAGCGGCTGGTCAACTGGTCCGGGGTACGCGACAGGGCCGAGCCCAGGGTCGACCACACGTCGAAGCTGCGCCCCGGGTATTCGAACTCGGGCGGCATCACTCCCACGATGGTGTACGGCCGGTCGACCAGCTCTATGGTCTGGCCGATCGCGTCGGGACGGCCGCCGTAGCGGCGCTGCCACAGGGAGTAGGAGACGACCGCCAACGGCTGTCCGTCCTCCTCGGCGCGGAACGTGCGGCCGAGCATGGGCTCCCCGAGGATCGGAAAGAAGCGCGCCGACACCACCGCCCCGAGCACGGGCTCGGCCTCCGCGCCGAAGCGGGCCAGGACGGCCACGGCGGTGAGCAGCAGGGCACCCGCGAGGAGCGTCGCGGGGTCGGTCGGAGTCACGCCGAAGAGCAGCCCGGCCCGCACGCGCGTCGCGCCCCAGGCGCCGAGGGCCAGGGTGAGGATGGCTATCGCGGTGAAGGCAGGGCTCGCTCCCAGGGAGCGCCGGGCCTGACGCACGTCCTGGCGCGCGGTGTCCAGGAGCCCGCGCATTCGGCGATTCTCAGGCCGCGCCGCGCTGCGGCTCGGCGATGCCGGGCTCGGGCCGAGGTCGCAGGCCCAGCCGCTTCAGCTTCTCGTGCAGGGTCGTGGGCAGCACCCCGAGGCGGTCGGCGGCCCGGCGCTGGTTGCCCCCGGTCGCCTGCAGCGCGGAGACGATCAGGTCCCGCTCGTAGTCGTCGAGCAGGTCGCGCAGCGTGCGCCCTTCGAGCAGCCCTTCCGGCGTGTCTTCCGGCATGGATCCCTCCTCGTCGAGGGGCGTTCGGACCAAGCTTCGTGCCAGGCAGGGCCCGCGAGGCCAAGCGCTTCGGCCGGCGGCAGTTAACCAGCTCGGTCCAACCCGTTGGATCGACCCGGTCGTTCAGCACCGCACAGTCGCCGTCCCACATCCGAACCGCCGGAGCGGGTCAACCCTTGACGATCCAGCCGTCCGCCATCTTCACGATGCGGTCCCCGTAGGCGGCGTTCGTCTCCGAATGCGTGACCTGGACGATCGTGGTTCCCTCGCGATTGAGCTTCTTGAACAGCTCCATGATCTCGTGGGCCTGGCTCGAGTGGAGGTTCCCGGTGGGCTCGTCGGCGAGGATCGCCTTCGGACTCGCCACCACCGCCCGGGCCACCGCGACCAGCTGCTGCTGCCCGCCGGAGAGCTGCGTGGGGTAGAGGTCCTTCTTGCCCACGATCTGGAAGCGGTCCAGCACGTCGGCCACGATGGACTGCCGCTCGCTCTTCTTCACGTCCCGGTACGAGAGCGGGATCTCGAGGTTCTCGTAGACGGTGAGGTCGTCGAGCAGGTGGTAGCTCTGGAAGACGAACCCGATGTTCTTCTTCTGCAGCTCGGCCCGCCTCTTCTTGTCGAGGGCATGCACCGGCTGGTCGAGGAGGTAGTACTCGCCGGTCCAGGCGCTGTCGTGCATCCCGAGCACGTGGAGGAGCGTCGACTTGCCGGCCCCCGAGGGGCCCATGATGGAGATGAACTCGCCCTCCTTCACGTCGAGGTCGATCCGGCGGAGCACCCATACCTTGCCCCCGCCCAGGTCGTAGCATTTCTCCACGCCGCGCAGTCGGATCATGCGCGGGAGCAGCAACAAGCCTCGTGCCATCGCCCCGAGGTGCTTCCCGCCTTCGGGCACAGCGGTTTGTCGCTCAGGCGGGTCGCACGGGGTGTTCGCTCGTGGGACGGCGGCTTCCCGAAAGCGGGATGTGGACGCGGTCTCTCAGCTCGCGTTGGCCGCCACGGGGCCGGCGGAGTCCCCCGCCTCGGGCGCCCCTCGGCGAGCCGCGATGCGCGCTCGCAGGAAGCTCGCGAGCCACACCAGGCTCACCGGCTTGTGCAGGAACGCGTCGACATCCAGCCGGGCCGCGGCCGCCGCTCTCTGCGGTGACCCGTAGGCGGTGAGGATGACGACCGTGAGCTCCTGCCCGATCTGGCGCACGTAGGCGGCGATGGCGAGGCCCTCGGTGCCGCGCTCGGTGAGGCAGATGTCGACGATCACCGCGGCGTACTTCGAGGCGGCGAGGCGGTCGGCCGCCTCGAGGAGGTTCGACGCGGCGTCGACCTCGAAGCCCGCGGCCTCGAAGAAGGAGCGGAGCGTCTGGCGGATGGCGTCGTCGTCGTCGACGACGAGAAGACGGTCGGACATGCCCCGTTCAGGGGGCAAGGCCGATGCCAACTCTCGCTCCAGGAGAATCAACGATTTAGCCGCAGGCCCCGGGTCGAAAGCCGGACAGTCGGCCGGGAATCCGACAGGACCGCTAGGGCCGCACCGCGGGCACGACCTCGTCCAGGAAAACGCGCAGGCCCGGGTCGTCCTGCTCGTTCTGGCCGTTCATCACCACCACGAGGCCAAGGCGCGGAGCCACGAACAGGTGCTGGCCGCGGTACCCCCAGCCGTGGTCACGTCGTTCGGCGGGCTCCCCGCGGCCAGCCCGTGCAGCCACCACTGGAACCCGTAGTGCGAGCCGGGGTCGGACGGGATCCAGGCCTGCGTGCTCTCGCGCACCCACTCCTCGGACACCACGCGCCCGCCCGCCCAGGCCCCGCCCTCCAGGTAGAGCTGGCCGAGCTTCGCGAGGTCCCGGGCCTGCCGTACCAGTAGCGCTCGTAGGCCAGGCGCCCGCGACGCGCGATCAGCAGGCTGCGGATGCGCCCGCGCTGTCCCCGCTCGACGCGCCCCGCCAGCTCCTCGATGCGCGAGAGGTCGATCCCTTCCGCAGGGGCGCGACTTCGGCAAGTAGAATGAAAAGGTGCAAACGGGCGCCAAGGGCAGCGTGAGCAACCTCCAGGTGTGCGGTCGCGGGTTGACCCTCATGACGGCCCTGCTCGCGGCCACCTGCGGGGGCGGCTCGTCCACGGCCCCCAGGGCGCCGGCGAGCGCCACCCCGACCCCCGGACCCCGGCCCAACATCGTGCTCGTGCTGGCCGACGACCTCGACGTCGACACCGCCCAGCTCCTGCCGCGACTGCCGATCGCGATGGGCCAGCCGGGCACCACGTTCTCGCGTGCGTACGTGACGACGGCCCTGTGCGCTCCCTCCCGCGGGTCCATCCTCACCGGCCAGTACGCCCACAACCATCGGCTCGTCTACAACGAGCCCCCGGACGGCGGCTTCCCGTCCTTCCACGGCGACGCTTCCACGATCGCCGTCTGGCTGAAGGCGGGCGGGTATCGCACCGCCCTCATGGGCAAGTACCTGAACGGCTATCCGGAGGGCGCGGCCGAGACCTACGTCCCGCCGGGCTGGGACGAGTGGTTCGGCCACCTCTCCGACTTCGAGGACGGCCGCTACTACAACTACTGGATCAACGACAACGGCCACGTCTCCCGGTACGGCGCGCAGCCCGACGAGTACAGCACCGACGTTCTGACGCGTCGGGCCGTGGACTACATTCAGAAGGCGGCCAGCCGGACCGAGCCCTTCTTCCTGTATCTGGCCCCCGAGGCGCCCCACGCGCCCGCCATCCCCCCCGACCGCCACTCGGGGGAGTTCCCGCGCGAGAGCTGCCTCCGCAGCCCCTCGTTCAACGAGGACGACGTGCGCGACAAGCCGGCCTGGGTGCAGGGCATCCCCCTGATGACCGACGCCCAGATCAAGAGCGCCGACTCCTTCCAGCGCGGCCGGCTGCGTACGACACGGGGAGTCGAAGACCTGCTGGAGCAGGTCCTGGCCGCCCTGGTGGCGGCGGGCAAGCTCGACAACACCTACGTCTTCTTCGCCTCGGACAACGG
>VBJX01000124.1:4225-7349 GCA_005879775.1 Chloroflexota bacterium | reverse complement strand
GACCCCCAGGATCGCGCTCGAGATGACATGGGTGGTGCTCACCGGCATCCCCAGCAACGACGCGCCCGTGATGATCGTGGCCGCAGTCGTCTCGGCGGCGAAGCCGTGGACCGGGTCGAGCTTCACGACCTTGGTGCCCATGGTGCGGATGATCCGCCAGCCACCGGCCGCCGTCCCCAGCGAGATCGCGCTGGCGGCGAGGATGATCACCCACAGCGGCACCTTGAACTCGGGCAGGATGCCGGCGCTCACCAGGGCCAGGGTCATGACCCCCATCGTCTTCTGCGCGTCGTTGCTGCCGTGGCTGAATGCCATGTAGGCCGCCGAGAGGACCTGGAGCCGGCGAAATCGGTCATTCATGGTCTTGGGATGAGCGCGGCGGAACAGGTTGAAGATGACCACCATCAGCGCGAAGCCGATCGCGAAGCCGGCGATCGGTGAGCTGACAAGCGGGAAGAGGACCTTGCCGACGATGCCGTCCACCTGCCAGGCGCCGAATCCGATCGCGGCAGCACTGGCGCCGAGGAGGCCGCCGATCAAAGCGTGGCTGCTCGATGACGGGATCCCGAGCCGCCAGGTGAGCAGGTTCCAGACGATGGCTCCGATCAGGGCAGCTGCCACAACGAGCCCGCCCTCGGACTGGGGCGTGATGAGGCCTGAGCCGATCGTCTTGGCCACCGCGGTCCCCGTCAGCGCCCCGACGAAATTCGCGGTCGCGCTCATCGCGATCGCCCATTGCGGCCTCAGGGCCCGGGTGCTGACCGAGGTGGCGATGGCGTTGGCGGTGTCGTGGAATCCGTTGATGTAGTCGAACAGGACCGCGAGGCCCAGGACCGCGACCAGGATCGCGGTGAAGCCCTCAGGCATGCTTGACGACGATCCGCTCCAGGACGTTCGCGGCGTCTTCGCACGCGTCGATCGCCTTCTCGAGGAGCGCGTAGACGTCCTTCCACTTGATCACGGTCAGCGGGTCCTGCCCATGCTTGAAGAGCTCGGCGACCGCCTGGCGCGCGATCCGGTCGCCTTCGTTCTCGAGCCGATGGACCTCGATCCAGTGCTGCTCGAGTCCCTTGAAACCCCGCAGCTTGTCGAGCCCCTCGGTGAGCTGCTCGCACTGGCGGGTGATGATCCCGGCCTGCTCCCGGGCAGTCGGCGTCGGCTCATCGATGTTGTACAGGATGCAGGTATCGGCGATCTCCTCGATGAAATCGACGATGTCGTCGAGGCGGCTGATCAGCGCGTGGATGTCCTCTCGGTCGAAGGGCGTCACGAAGGTCGACTCGAGCTTGTGGCCGATCTCGTGGCTGATCTGGTCCCCCGAATGCTCAGCGTCCCGCAGCTGGCTGGCGATTCGCTCGCGGTCGTCGTAGTTGCCGAAGAACTGCTCGAGCAGTCTGGCCGCGCCCAGCATGTTGCGGGCATCGGCCACGAACATGTCGAAGAACTTCTCCTCGCGGGGAATGAGCGGGAAGCGCATCGGTGCTCCTGATGCATTGAGGGCCTGGCCGGTCAGCCTGCGAAGCGTATCGGGTTCTTGCTCGCGCGGAGCCTTGCTCGCGCGCACGCCACCGGGGGTGCGTGGTGCGTCGCGGCAACGGAGTGGAGTGGGGCGCGCTTGATCGGCCCGGTTGATGGGCGCACTATTTCTGCCCAACCCTAGGAGCGGCCACCGACCGCCTCTTGTGGCGCCCGGATGGTCCGCAGCGACGCAGCAGGAGGAGTCTCTATCGTGGCTGCATCACCTGACCGACGAAGACCACGGATGCGTGTTCGGGCCCTGTTGGCAGCAGCGGCGCTGGTCATTGCCCTGCCCGGAACATTGAGCGGAGCGCAGGGCTTTCCCCACCCGGTCGACTCGTTCGTAAAGGACCTGCCGGCTGGTGGGCTTGCCATCCCGCTCATCAACAGCGGTGACCTGTTCGATGGCACGACCTTCGAGGGGATCCCCGATGGGCTCGGGATCATGCCGGTGGCCAACGGCAAGAAGCAGATCGACATCTTCGTGAACTTCGAGCAATCCCACGTCCCGTTCGGCGGATTCGCCGATCACGAGGACTCATTGGTGCAACGCGCGCGGCTGGACCTTACGACGCAACAGATCGTCCAGCTTCAGACCATGCTCCCGGCCTCGGCCGGCTTCATCCGCTTCTGCTCGGCCAACATGGTTGGCCCCGACCAGGGGTTCAAGGACTACACCTTCCTCACCAACGAGGAGTCGAACGACGTCCTGACTGTCCAGCCCGGCCAGCCGTATGGCGCTGACCCGGGCGTCTCCCCGTACCGCCAGGCCGGGTACTCCGTGTACCTCGACGCCTCGAGCGGCGCGTTCAAGACGATCGCGAGCGCGGGCCGAATGAACCACGAGAACACCCTCGTCGTACCGGGCGGCTGGAGCGACGTCGTGGCCCTCACGGGCGATGACACGTTCAGCGCGCCTTCGTCCCAGCTCTACCAGTACTCGGCCTCCAGCCCGGGCACGTTCAAGCAGAACAAGGGCTCGCTCTGGGCATTCAGGGTCACGGCCAAGAACGGGGTGCCGGTGACCGCCACGGACCCGTTCAACAATGCCAACGACTACCTGGATATCGGCCCCAACGACACACTGAGCGGAACGTTCATTGCGGTTCCCAGCGACATCGCGCGGGGCACCCACGGTGGGAACCCGCAGACCGATCTCGAGAGTTGGTCGAACGACAACAACGTCTTCCAGTTCATCCGCATCGAGGACATCGGGTACGACCCTGACGCTCCCCGGACGGTCTACTTCACCGATACGGGCAGCACCCGCATCGCCGAAGGCTCAAACGGCCGCCTCTTCCGGCCGGCCGCCACGGCCTTCCCGTACTACGACACGGATGGGCGCGTCTTCAAGATGGTCCTGAACGCCAGCGATGCGAAGGTGGTCGACTCGCTTCAGATCCTGGCGCAGGGCAAGCTTCAGCTCGAGGAGGCACCCGTGCCTCCGAGCACCACGCCAGTGATCACCGTGATCGTTGCCGGTGTCGGCCTCGTCCAGCCCGATAACGTGGCGGTCGGCCACGATACGCTGATGGTCCAGGAGGACGCTGGCGTCACTCCGACAAACAACGACATCTGGTCATATCCGCTTGGTGGGGGTTCGTGG
>VBJX01000124.1:0-4203 GCA_005879775.1 Chloroflexota bacterium | reverse complement strand
GATCGTCGATGCCTCGCCTTGGCTGGGTGCCGGCTGGTGGATCTTCGACGTCCAGTCGCACTCCACCCAGGAGTCATTCGGAACGGGGACCTATACGGTCCCGATCACCGGCCAGGTGATCACCGGATTCACCATCCGCCGGGAGCTTGGACAGCTGTCGCTGCTGTACATCCCCGGGAGCTGATTGCTCGCAAATAGCGCCGAACACGAGAGGGCTGCTCTACCGGAGCGGCCCTCTCGGCACTCCGGGGCTATCCCTGCTGGACGTCCGAGGCGCACACTGTGCGGGTAGATCACAACTCCAGCCAGAGGAAGGGCAGGAATGTTCGACGCCGGAGTCTCGCGCCTGATGCATCGGCACGGCGACGAGTGGTTCGAGATGACGCCTCACCAGGAGGATCCCACCACCCCGGATGCCAGCGACATCGAGCGCAAGATGGTGCGCGGCGAGCGGGTGATGCGCTGCTCGGCATGCGACACCGAGATCCGGGTGGCGACCCCCGACAGCCAGCCCTGAACGCCAGGTGGCCGAGCGGGTGAGGGCCGTGTGGGATTCGAACCCACGACACGAGGATTAAAAGTCCCCTGCTCTGCCACTGAGCTAACGGCCCGCAGACATTATCCGGGCCAGCGAGAAGGAGCGGCCGCCTGGCGGCGACCGCTCCTCGTTGGATGTGGATTTTATGAGCCCGCCGCTGCTGCCTTGTGAGCGCCTGGCCCTGTGCGATCAGCGACTTGGCCAGCTGCGTGGAGATCGGGGTTCCATTGAAGGCCGATGCCTCCAGCAGGCTGCGCATCTGGCTCGCCAGCCCATCTCGCGTGCTGGTCCAGGTCGCGATGTCGCCCTCGAGCTCCTGATAGGTGCTGTCGTCACTTCCGTCTCCGCTGTTCAAGGCCGCCGTGGAGACGACCAGCGTTGACTGGCCGAACGCTCCAAACGCGGCATTCAGCTGCTTGTAGGTCTGCGCCAGCCGCAGCCAGGTGGCGCGATGAATGACGAGCTCGGTGGGGACCGCCCACCCGTAGAGCGGCTCGATGATCACTCGCCCGTCGTGGGCGTAGTCATCGGAGAGCCCCACAAGACGCAGGATCGTCGGCCGAAGATCCGTATGGTCGATCCAGGTCGTGTTGTCCTGCCCCATGTTCCGCACACCGGGGCCGACCATCCCGACCCACGTATTGGCGATCTCGGGTTGGATTCCTCCATGGTTCCAGGCGAACGTGAAGTTGCTCGCCCCAGGGAGGAAGACGCAGGACGGCTGCAAGGGCGCCCCGCACTGCGCCGCATTGGTGAACCAGAAATAGTCGGGGTGAGAGAACATGGTGAAGGTCGGCGTCCGCAACGGGTCACCGGTGACCATGTGCAGCGCGGCCATCTCGACCGGATCAGCCATGGCCGCGGTCAAGTTGTCGGTGGCGCCGGTCAGTGGGCTGACGGCGGTCAGCTTCCCGGTCGCGCGCTCGAACGCGCGGCTCACCGAGTCGTCGCGGGCCGGATTGCCATTGAGATAGATGGTGGGCGCCATGTCCGAGTGGACAGTGAATGGCGTGGTGATGCCCTGCTGTGACTCGAGCAGGCCGCGCAGGTTGCCGTTGATCTCGGTTACCGCGCTGTAGGAGCAGGCGGTGTTGACACCGTCACAGCCGGCCGGGGTCGGCTGTGAGCCGACGAAGTGGTCACCCTCGTCGACGGTGAACACGAACAGGGTGTTGCTCTTGTTGATGCCGTCAGCGGCGAGGCGGGTGAAGAACGTACCGAAGGCCTGGTCGTAGCGCTTCAGCTGGTCGACGTAGGCCTGCTGCCCGGGACCAAGGGCGACGTGCTTCTCGCCGGAGACCCCGTGGTCGTCGTGGGCATCGGAGATGTAGCCGTAGGTGATCGGGATGCCCGCCTCCTGCATCTGTGCGATGTAACCGAGGGTGTTGGTCGGGAAGTCGCCATCGAACCCGGGGAAGCCCACGTGGTTGGTGGCGTCCTTGATGACGTTGCCATCGAGGTCGAGCACCGGCCCATTCGGGCTGATGGCCGGAGCCACGTACTTGGCCCCGAAGAGGCCGTTGAACCCGGAATAGCCGCCCGGTTCCTGCGGCAGCACGTCCGGCTTGCCGTTGTTGGCCGCCGAGCAGAGCTCGTCGCCGGCGGCACAGTGAACCGCCACGCCGACGAAATCGGCGAACGCCTGGCCGGGATTCGAGACCACCTCGGCGGCCTCCGGCGAGTTCGGCCCGAAGACGGTCGGGATGTCGATGGCGGTGTTCTCGAGCACGACATTACCGGTCGCGAACGCCCCAACGCTGCATCCCGCCCGGGTGTAGGGCACCCACGGCGCCGGCGCGTTCATACCGGCCTTGGTGATCATGTTGTACGAGGTGTCGAACGCCGCCGCGTTCCCTCCGCCGGGCGGCGTGAAGACCGGCGCGGTCCAGTAGGCGAACGAGACCCCGCTGTTGGTGAGCCCGGAAGCATCGGGCCGGTAGTAGCGGAACGAGTTCGAGACCGCCTGACCATGCTGGTCGGGGTAGACACCCGTCAACGAGCTCATGATGCCGCCCGCGGTATGCGAGATGAGCACCGAGTGGTCGTTGGTCAGGAGCGTCCCGTTGCTTTGGATGAAGTTGAGCAGGTTCGGCATCTGCTCCAGGTCTGACGGAACGTTCGGGTTGTCACGCCTGAAGTGAGTGTTGTCGAACTGGAGATAGATCACGTGCTTGATCTGCCCGTTAGCCGATTGCAGCTGGCAGCCATCGGCTGCCCTGACGCGATCAGCAGATCGAATGGCGGCAGGAACAACGCTCAGAGATCCGACCGCGAGGACTGAGGCGCTGACCACCACGAGCAGACGGGCAACGAAGGTGGAGTGTTGCCGGTGCATGCGGCCTCCTTTCGAACGACCGGCGCCCGGTTGCCGGGCTGACGTGCCGGCGGACGCGAGCGCGGATTTGGGGCGGCTCGTTTGTTCCGCCCGAGACAACGCTGCACCGCTGACCATAACCCTTCGTCAACCGGAAGTGAACTCGAGCTCAGGAGCGAAGCGGGGCGTGGTAGATTCGGGCGGCCGATGCGCACAATCCTGCTCTGGATGGCCCGCAGCCGAGTCCTGAAAGCCTGGCTGCCGCGCGTCTGGTTCGTGCGGCGGGCGGTGCGCAAGTTCATGCCCGGCGAGACGACGGAAGCGGCCCTGGATGCCGCCGAGGGTGACCGTCCCCACGGCATCGGGATCCTCTTCACCCGCCTTGGCGAGAACCTGACCAGCCTGGCGGACGCACAGGCGGTCGCCGATCACTACCACGACCTGCTCGACAAGATCCGGGCCCGCGGCCTGGATGCCGAGATCAGCGTCAAGCCGACCCAGCTGGGCCTCGACCTCGATCCGGCCGCGACCCTCGGCCACCTCCTGAGCCTGGCCGCGCATGCGCGGGAGGCCGGCGGTGACCTGTGGCTGGACATGGAGGGGAGCGCCTACACCGATGCCACCCTCGATCTGTATCGGCGACTCAAGCAGACGCATCCCAATGTCGCGATCTGCCTGCAGGCCTACCTGCGGCGAACACCGGCCGATGTGCACGGGCTCCTGCCGCTCAAGCCGGGGATCCGCTTGGTGAAAGGCGCCTATAACGAGCAGGCCAGGATCGCCTTCCGCCGCAAGAGCGAGGTCGACGCCGCCTACCAGTCGCTCTGCGTCTCGATGCTGTCGGCGGCCGGGAAGGGGAAGCTCCGGCTGGCGCTGGGGACCCACGACACGCGACTCATCGGGCGGGTCGCCGACTATTCGCGCAGCACGGGGATCGCCATCGACCGGTTCGAGATCCAGATGCTGTACGGGATACCCCGCGACGAGCAGCTGCGACTGGCGCGCGAGGGCTACCGCGTCCGCGATCTGATCGCCTATGGCGAGGCGTGGTACCCGTGGTACATGCGCCGGCTGGCGGAGCGCCCCGCGAACGTGTTCTTCGCCCTGCGCCAGGTGATCGGCTGATCGTGCGGGTCCTGCTGGTGGGCGTCGGCACGGTTGGCGAGGCGATCGCACGGATGGCCGCGCAGCGCGACTGGTGCGAGCAGATGGTCCTCGCCGACTATGACCTCGAGCGTGCCGGCGCCCTCCAGCGGGAGCTGGGCGACGTTGACCGCTTCCCTGTTGAACGCATCGATGCCCGCGACGCCGCCGCTGTCGCGGAGATGGCGCGGAGGCATCGGTCCAGCCT
>VBJX01000113.1 GCA_005879775.1 Chloroflexota bacterium | reverse complement strand
CTTGCCCTCCATCGCTTCGGTGGCCAGCGCACCAGGGACGTGATCTTCGCCGCCGTTGCGGATGAAGAGGCTGGCGGGGCCTTTGGAGCCGGCCACTGGGTGGACCAGCGGCCGGATCTCTTCTCAGGGGCCGATGGGCGCCCCGCCGCGGCAGCGCTCAACGAGGTCGGCGGCTACTCCATGACGGTCGGCGGCCGGCGCGTCTACACCCTGCAGGTCGGCGAGAAGGGGATCGTGTGGACCCGGCTGCGCTCGACGGGCACCCCGGGGCATGGGTCCATGCCCCATCCGGACAACGCGGCAGTGAAACTGGCGGAGGCGGTCGCGTTCCTCGCAGCGGCGAAGCGCCCGGGCCGTGTCACCCCAGTGGTTCGCGACCTGTTCGCCGCGCTCGGCCTGGAGGCGGTGATCCAGTGGATCGACGCTGGCGACGACGTGACAGCAGCCCAGGCCCTCGAAGCGGAAGTCAGCGACCCCGTCCTGCGCCGCTCCCTCGACGCGATGCTGCGCGACACGATCACGCCGAACGTGATCCACGCCGGGAAGAAGGTCAACGTCATCCCCGGCAGCGGCGAGGCGGAGATCGACGTTCGGACCCTCCCCGGAACCGACCAGGAGGCGCTGCTGGCGGAGATGCAGCAGATCGTCGGCTCACGCGCCACGGTGGAGGCAGTCATGGCGCTCCCGCCACTCGTCGCGCCTGCCGACGCCCCGATCGTCGGCCTCATGCGCGAGGCCCTTCTGGCAGCCGATACGGAGGCGAGCGTCTCCCCGATGATGATCACCATGGGCACCGACGCCAAGGCGCTTGCCCGCCTTGATATCCCGACCTACGGCTTCATGCCGCTCCGCCTCGACGCCGAGACTCCCTTCCTGTCGCTCTTCCATGCCCACGACGAGCGGGTGCCGGTGAGCGCGCTGCGTTTCGGCCTCCCCGTGCTGCACGAGGTGGTGCGACGCTTCGTCTCGTAGGCGCGTCAAGCCAGCCGGATTGGTGCCGGCTGGGTCTCAACACCACGCTCGGCTATACTCGCCGCCAAGTTCGCGACACCATTTGACGCATGACTGACCAGACCGATCAGCCCCCCGAGCCCCGGGTGCACGCGTTCGTCTTCCCCGGCCAGGGCTCGCAGTACGTGGGCATGGGCTCCGCCCTCCTCGAGCGCTCTCCCGCCGCGGTGGCGGTGATGGAGCGTGCCGACGCCACGCTCGGCTTCTCGCTCTCCCGGCTCATCGCGGAAGGCCCCGCCGAGGAGCTGGACCTCACCGTCAACGCGCAGCCGGCCATCCTGGCCACCAGCGTCGCCTACCTCGAGGCGATGCGCGAGGAGGCGGCGGCTGCCGGCGTCGAGCTGGCCCCCAAGTCGGTCGCTGGTCACTCGGCCGGCCAATACGCCGCCGCGGTCGCGGCCGACGCCCTCGACTTCGAGACGGCCATCGACCTCGTCCGTGAGCGGGGCAGGATCATGCAGGAGCGCGGCATCGAGGGGGGCATGGGCGCGGTCATCGGCCTGTCGGACGAGCAGGTCCACGAGATCGTGGACCAGGCCCGCGAGCACGGGGAGATCGGCGTCGCCAACGCCAATGCGCCAGGACAGATCGTGCTCTCCGGGGTGATCCCGGCGCTCGCCTTCGCCCTGGAGATGAGCAAGACGGTCGGCGCCCGCAAGGCGGTGCGCCTGACGGTGAGCGTCGCGAGCCACTCCCCGCTGATGCGCCGCGCGCGGGTGGACTTCAGCCAGATCCTGGCCAAGGTCCCGTTCCGCGAGCCCCGGGTGCCGATGCTCGGGAACGTCCATGCCTCGTTCATCCAGACCGCCGAGGGGCTGCGTCGCGAGCTCTCCGAGCACCTCGTGCACGGCGTGCAGTGGACCGACACGGTGCGCCGCATGGCCGCCGACGGGGTGACCGACTTCGTGGAGATCGGCCCCGGGCGGGTGCTCAGCGGGCTCATCAAGCGGATCGTGCCCGACGCCCAGACGCACGCGCTCGACGCCCCCGGCGACGGGCCGCTCTGGCTCCCGGACGGATCCGCCTCACCGAGCGAGTCGGCGTCACCCGCATGAGCGACCGCCGCGCGGTCGTGACCGGGATGGGGGTCGTCTCCCCGGTCGGCATCGGAGCCGATGCCTCCTGGGACGCGCTGGTCGGTGGCCGCTCCGGCATCGCCGACATCACCCTGTTCGACGCTGCCGATTACCCGATCCACATCGCCGGCGAGGTGAAGGACTTCGACGCCCTGCAATACATGGACGCCAAGGACGCGCGCCGCCACGACCGCAACACCCATTTCGCGGTGGCCGCCACGGGCGAGGCGCTGCGCGACGCCGGGCTGCTGGGCGCCAATGACATGCTCGACGCCTCCCAGGCCGATCCGGACCGCTTCGGAATGGTGGTCGGCACTGCCATCGGCGGGATCGGATTGATCTCCGACGGGATCAAGACTCTCAACGAACGAGGCCACGACCGCATCTCTCCCTTCCTGCTGCCGCACATGATCCCGGACGCGGCATCGGGGATGGTCGCCATCCAGTACGGGATTCGTGGGCACAACATGGCCGTCGTGAGCGCCTGTGCGACCGGTGGCCACGCCATCGGCGAGGCGATGGAGGCGATCGTGCGTGGCCAGGCGGACCTGATGCTGGGCGCCGGCACGGAGGCGGTCATCGTCCCGCTGGCAATCGCGGGCTTCAGCCAGATGAAGGCGCTCGGCTCGCCGATCGATCCGGACAGCGGGGCCTACGACCCGACCGCCGCGTCACGCCCGTTCGACGCCACCCGCAACGGCTTCGTCGTCTCGGAGGGATGTGCGGTCCTGGTCCTCGAGGAGCTGGAGCATGCCAAGGCACGCGGCGCCTCGGTGATCGCCGAGGTGATCGGCTACGGGTCCTCATCGGACGCCTTCCGCATGGCCGCTCCAGCGGAGCGCGGCGAGGGGAATCAGCGCTCCATTCGCGCCGCCCTGGAGCGCGCCGGCATCGGGCCTGAGGAGGTCGACTACATCAACGCCCACGGCACCAGCACGCCGCTCAACGACCGCTACGAGACGA
>VBJX01000123.1 GCA_005879775.1 Chloroflexota bacterium | reverse complement strand
GAGTCGTTGATGACGTAGACCTTGGGCATCGGCAGCCCGCCGGCGATGCTCATCTCGGTCACGACGTTGACGAGCTGCTTGTATTCGTCAGGCGGGTCCGCGACCGGGATCTCCTTCGCCCCGCTCGAGGCGAGCACCAGCTGGTCGCCGCCGAAGTAGCTGCCGATGCTCAGCACGGTGGCAACCACCAGGGCCACGATCACCCCGCCCCAGCCGAAACCGGTGGCATAGCCGATCGCTGCGCCCAGGGCGGCCAGGACGAGGAGCACCACCCCCACCAGCAGCCAGGAGTCGCGCCGGTTGCGGGCGACCTCGGCGAAGAAGGTGGTCGGCGCCGGAGCCGCGCTCATCGGCCTTCGGTCAGCTGCGCAGGTTCACCTGCGGGACGGCGGCGTCGGCCTCCTCGATCTGGAAGTAGTCGCGGTTGCGGAAGCCAAGAAGGCCCGCGATCACCACGCTGGGGAAGGTCTGGATCGAGGTGTTGAAGTCACGGACCACGCTGTTGTAGTGCTGCCTGGCGAAGCCGATCTGGTTCTCGGTGGTGGTCACCTCCTCCTGGAGGCTGAGCACGTTCTCGTTGGCCTTCAGGTTCGGGTAGTTCTCGACCAGGGCGAAGAGCTGGCGCAGCGCGCTGGTCAGGAAGTTCTCCGCCTGGGCCGATTGCGCCGCGCCGGCCGGGCCTGCCTGGGCGGCACTGACGGCCGCGCCGCGCGCCTCCACGACCTTGGTGAGGGTCTCCTGCTCGAAGTCCATGTAGCCCTTCACGGCGTTGACCAAGTTCGGGATCAGGTCATGCCGTCGCTTCAGCTGCACGCTGATCTGGTTCCACGCCTCGTCGACGACGTTGCGCCGCTGGACCAGTCCGTTGAAGGTGAAGGCGATGAAGAGCCCGATGACGACCAGGACGATCAGGACGATCCAGATGGGGTCCATCTCGGGTCACACTCCACAGATGTAAGGGGGTTGTTCGGGCATCGTAGCAGCCGTGCCGTGGTGGGCGGTGAGGGGCCACAACTGCCCCTTACACCCGCCACGGTTCACATTCCGATCATCGTCCAACGACGCTAGGCGGGTGCGAAGGTCCCAGATTCCAAGAACTCCCCTGTCGTGTAGTCCAAGATCACCTGGCTCTGGCCGGGGCGGGGGCTCCAGCAAGGTGCCCCATTCGGCGGACAGATTTCGTACTCCCCGCTGAAAGTCACCGCCCACACGACTCGGTCTGGCGTGTCGAGATGGCGGTCCTCGGGATGGCCGATGGTGAACACGTCGCGATACGCGCCGGCAACAGCGGACACAAAGACCGCACCGCCCTGCACGTGTGATCGAGCAAGATCTGCCGCCTGCTTGGCGCTGATCCCGTCGGTCGCGGAGAAGGCCGGCGATGCCGAAGCGCTCTCTCCGGAACCGACCGGTGCCGAAGGTATGTCTGCGAGATCGGCGGGCCCGGCTCCGGGGTTCAGGACGATCAACGTCAAGACAGTCGCAGCGACCATGACCACCGCTACGGCGCTGATGGTCAGAAATTGACGACCAAGACGCTGGTTCATACTCCGTCCTTCAGTAAGTCGGCTGCCCGCCGTCCTTAGGCTTGACGGTATCACGGCCACATCGGTTTCGGAGTGGGCGGTGAGGGGCTCGAACCCCCGACCTTCTCGGTGTAAGCGAGACGCTCTGACCAGCTGAGCTAACCGCCCGGCGCGCATCGTACTCTGGCCCGCCGGATCGCTTCGGCGGCAGGCTCAGTCTCGCCAGGTCGCAATGTGGTTGGCGTTAGGCGAGTTGGGACTCCCCGCGCGCGGCTGAAAGGGCGAGGAGCGTGCGAGCCCGAGCGTAGGCAACGGCCCGTCGGCGGGCTGCCGATGCGTGAATCGCGTCTAAGCGCAGGCTGGTTGTGATCTGGCGACGAATCGGCCGGTGATGACGGCTAAGCGCAATGTGGTTGCGATCTGGCGACGGCGGGTCCGGCCGCCGCGCACCGGCGGCTGCATCGGTCTATCTGGCGGGAAATGGTGCCCAGGCCGGGACTTGAACCCGGATGAGTTGCCTCATACGCCCCTCAAACGTACGCGTATACCAATTCCGCCACCTGGGCATTCGAGAAGGTGGTACCGAGGGAGGGACTTGAACCCACACGACCGTAATGGTCACTAGGTCCTGAACCTAGCGCGTCTGCCTATTCCGCCACCTCGGCCCGTACGGCGAACGGTCTCTTTGGGGACCGATCGAGACCGATTCTACACGGCGCCCCGGCTCAGGCGGCCGGCGGCAGCAGGTTGAGGAGGCTGAAGATGACGAACAGGACGGCGATCAGGATCGTCATCCGGAAGAGCGTCCGCTCAATCCCGCGACGGCTGCGATAGGCGGTCACCTCGCCGCCGAAGGCGCCACCCAGCCCCGTCCCCCGCTGCTGGAGCAGGATCACGGCGATCAGCGCGATTGCCAGGATCATCTGCGCGACGGTCAACCAATTCATGGCGGCGAAGTCTAGCAGAGGGTGCGATCAGGGCCCGATCAGGCTGCGGCCCGTCATCTGCGGCGCGGACGGCAGGCCCATGAGCTGGCAGATGGTCGGCGCCACGTCCCCCAGGGTGCCGTCGTGGAGCCCGGCACCGCGCCAGGCGTCGGCCAGCAGGACAAGCGGCACCGGCGAGGTGGTGTGCTGGGTCTGCGGGGCTCCCTGCGGATCGCGCATTTGCTCGATGTTGCCGTGATCGGCGGTGATGATGAGTGCGCCGCCGGCCTGGAGCGTTGCTGCCTCGAGACGCGCCATGCAGCCGTCGACGACCTCCGAGGCGCGCACCGCCGCATCCCAGTCCCCCGTGTGGCCGACCATGTCGGGATTCGCATAGTTGACGATGACGAAGTCCCAGTCACCTGAGCCGATGGCCGCCACCACCCGGTCGGTGATCGCTTCCGCGCTCATCTCCGGGGCGAGGTCGTAGGTCGCCACGTCGCGCCGCGACGGGATGAGGATCCGCTCCTCGCCGGCGAAGGGATCCTCGATGCCCCCGTTGAAGAAATAGGTGACGTGCGCGTACTTCTCCGTCTCGGCCACGTGCAGCTGTCGCAGCCCCAGGCGGGAGAGGTAGGCGGCCAGGGAGTCGATCAGCACCGGCGGAAAGGCGACCGGCACCGGCAGCTGAGCTGGGACCTGGTACTCGGTGAAGGTCGCAACCAGCAGGTCGCGCGGCCGCCGGCCGCGGTCGAAGTCGTCGAAGGCATCGAGGGCCAGCTGGCGCGCCCGATCCGCACGGAAGTTGCCGTGCACCACGGCGTCGCCATCCCCCATCCCTCCATAGGCGCCAATCGCCGTCGGCCGGATGAACTCGTCGCTCTCGCCGCGCTCGTATGCCTCCTGGACCGCGGCTGTGGCGCTGCTGGCGGACGGTCCGGACCCGTGGACGATCGCCTCCCAGGCCAGCGCGATCCGATCCCATCGGCCGTCCCGATCCATGGCGTAGAAGCGGCCGCTGACCGTG
>VBJX01000119.1 GCA_005879775.1 Chloroflexota bacterium | reverse complement strand
AGGCCGTGCCTTCGCCCTCAAGATGGCCAGCCTGGCGGCAGAGGGCCATTCCCTGATCGTGACCCCGGACGGGCCATTCGGCCCATATCGGATCGCCAAGCCGGGCACGCTGATCGTGGCCAGGGCATCGGGCCTGCCGGTGCAGCCGTGGGCGATGCGCGTTCGACCGGAGATCAGGCTCAGCACCCGATGGGACCGCCAGATCCTCCCGCTTCCCTTCTCGCGGATCCGGCTGATCGAGGGCGAGCGGCTCACCATCCAGCCTCGCGAGCCGATCCGCGGCCTCGTCACCGAACTCCAGGCCGAGCTCGATCGGATCAGCGGTGGGTCGCCTGCCTGACGGTCCGGCGCTACCATTACCGCATCGCCCGACCGCAGTGCCAATGACGAAGATCAAGTTCGGAACCGACGGCTGGCGAGCCGCCATCGCCGAGGACTTCACCTTCCACAACGTTCGCCGCTGTGCGAGGGGAGTGGCGGAGTACCTGCAGGCCCAGGGAACGGCGGATCGCGGGGTCGTCGTCTGCCATGACCGCCGATTCGCATCGGAGTATTTCGCCCAGGCATGCGTCGAGGTGCTGGCGGCCCACGACATCGCCTCATTCACCCCGCCCGACGCGGTCCCCACCCAGGTCGGCAGCTCCTTCACCCGCGAGATGGGCGCCGGAGCTGGGATCGTGATTACCGCCAGCCACAACCCATGGACCGACAATGGCTTCAAGGTGAAGGCCGATACCGGTGGCGCCGGCGCCCCCGAGATGCTGAAGGCCATCGAGACGACCATGGACGGGCACCCCGAGGACGAGCTCCCGCCGCGCCGCGACTACGCCGATGCCGTCGACGCCGGCCTGGTCGAGATCTTCGACCCCTATCCGGCCTTCCACGAGCAGCTGGCCAGCATCGTCGACATCGACCGCATTCGGGCCGCAGAGAAACGGATCCTCGTTGAGCCGCTCTACGGATCGGGCGCCGGCTGGTTCACCCGACTGCTTGGCGACGGGCGGCTCACCATCCGCGAGCTGCACACCGAGCGCAACCCGTACTTCGGCGGGGTCAATCCGGAGCCGATTCGCCCCAACATCGACGAGTGGCTCACCGAGATCCCGCGCTGGGGCGCCGATATCGCGATCGCCTTCGACGGTGACGCCGATCGGGTCGGGATGGCCACCGAGCAGGGGGTCTTCGTCAACCAGCTGCAGGTCTTCGGCCTCCTCTACTGGTATCTGCTCGACGTGCGGGGGCAGATCGGGCCGGCCGTCTACACCGTCACCTCCACCTCGATGGCTCCCCGGCTGGCACAGATCTACGGCACCCAGGCCTACGAGACCGGGGTCGGCTTCAAGTTCGTGGGTCCCAAGATGACCGAGACGCACGCGGTCATCGGCGGGGAGGAGTCGGGTGGTTTCGGCTTCGGGATGCATATCCCCGAGCGCGACGGCCTGGCGTCGGGCCTCTTCCTGCTTGACCTGTGGCTCACCAAGGGCAAGCTCGCCTCCGAGGTGCTGGCCGAGCTGCAGGCCCTGGCGGGACCGTCGTACTACAACCGGATCGACATCCGCTTCATGCGCGAGGACTACGACGCCGTCAAGGCCGATGCCCTCTCGCGACTGGAGCACGAGGCGCCCGAGGCCCTGGCGGGCGTGGGAGTGGCACGACGGCAGGCGCTGGACACCGGCGACGGCTTCAAGTTCTACCGCGAGGACGGCTCCTGGCTCCTGATCCGCTTCTCGGGAACCGAGGCGCTGATGCGGATCTACGCCGAGGCGCGATCACCCGAGGACGTGGATGCGCTCCTGGCCGAGGGTCGTCGCTTGATCTCGGTGGGAGCAGCCGCTTGACCGGCTGTCTGGGCGGCGCCGGCAGCCACCCCCGCTGCCGTCAGGCGTCCTCGTGCTGCACGAGCAGCTCTGACAGCGGCGGGTCACCGGCCGCGCGGGGCCAACAGCCTTGACCGACGCCCGCGACTTCTTCGGCTACAAGCACCCCGACGAGGAGCCGGGCCGCCGCGAGGAGTCGACTGACGGCGAGGAGCTCCCGCCGCCGCAGTTCGACGAGGCGATCACCCTGGACGACGCCGCGCGCGTGAAGCTCATCGATGCCAGCGACATGCTCGGCAAGGTGCGCCAGATGCCGCGCCAGCTCGCCCAGTCGCGCCGGGTGGCCGCCGCACTGGAGCTCAGCGACGCTCACAAGAACGTGGACGCCATCTGCGTCTCGGCGATGGGCGGCTCCGCCATCGGGGCGGAGCTGGTGGCCGGGATCGCCGGCGACCGCCTGCGCGTGCCGCTGGTCGTTCACCGCGACTACGGCCTGCCCGCCTGGGCCGGGGAGCGGACCCTGGTGATCGCCGCCAGCCAGTCGGGCGAGACGGTCGAGACCCTCTCCGGCGCGGAGGAGGCACGCCGCCGCAAGCTCCCCTTGGTCGTCATCTCGACCGGCGGCCGGCTGGGCGCTGCCGCGACGACGGACGGCACGCCCTACCTGCGCTATGAGTGGCCCGGGCAGCCGCGCGCCGCCATCGGCTTCGGGATCGGGCTGGTCCATGAGCTGCTCGTGAACGCGGGCCTCCTGACCGACGCGGACCCGCTCGGACCGGCGGTCGAGTCGCTGGAGTCGCTGCTGGAGCGCAATGCCCTCTCCGTGGAGACCGACGCGAGCCCCGCCAAGC
>VBJX01000118.1 GCA_005879775.1 Chloroflexota bacterium | reverse complement strand
TCGCGATGGGCGACCTCGTGAGCGTCTATTTGGCGATTCTCTACCAGACGGATCCAACCCCGGTTACACTGCTCTCCATGTTGAAGGAGCGGCTCGCCAGAGCGACGGGCTGACGGGCGCCGATGTAGCGGCGCCGGGTGCCGGCGCCAGGAGGAGACGCGACGTGCATTCGAGCATGATCGGCAAGGTCGAGAAGGCAATGCGATATGCGCATGAGCCCGATCGGGTGAAGCTGCAACAGGTCACCGCAACCTTCGCGGGCGACAACAGCACCCACAC
>VBJX01000122.1 GCA_005879775.1 Chloroflexota bacterium | reverse complement strand
GAGCTGCCCGCCGCGCTGGACGAAGCGTTCCGCTACGACAGCAAGGTGCTCGTGGAGCGGTACGTGGCGGATGCCCGCGAGCTGGAATGCGGCGTCCTCGGCAATGACGATCCGGTCGCCTTCGAGCCTGGCGAGGTGCGGAGCCACCACGAGTGGTACGACTACGAGGCGAAGTACGTTGCCGGGCTGGCCGACGTCGATCCGCGAGCGGAGATCGACCCTGAGCTCGCCGCGCGCCTGAAGAGCCTTGCCCTGGCTGCCTATCGCGCGGTCGACGGCGCCGGGCTGGCCCGGGTCGACTTTCTGGTACCGCCGGGCGAGGTCTTCCTCTCGGAGATGAACACCCTCCCCGGGCTCACCGAGACAAGCATGTTCCCGAAGCAGGCGGAGCTGGCCGGGCTCAGCTTCGCCGACCTGATCGCGCGGCTCATCGACCTGGGTCTGGCGGCCGATCGCGAGGGCCGCACGCCCGGAACGGGCGACGAGGAGGGGGAGCCGTGAGCCGGCGTGGCGGACGGCCACGGCGGAGAGGCGCCGGTCACGCCACGCGGCCGCGCCGGCCCCTGCGCCGGCGGATCGCTGCGTTCCTGCCGCGGCCAGGCCGGTTACTGGCACTGCTGATGCTCGCCGTGCTGGCGGTCGGGCTGGTGGTGCTGGTCAACGGACCCTGGCTGCGCGTCGAGCGGGTGGCCTGGGCCGGGCAGCACTACACCGCCGCATCCGAGCTGCAGCGTGCCACCAACCGGCTGCGCGGCGATCGGCTGCTGACGATGGATCTGGCCGCCCTGCGGTCTGAGCTGGAGCGCCTGCCGGCGGTCTCGCAGGCCAGCGTCGAGGCGGAGCTGCCCGACACGGTGAAGATCACGCTCTCAGAAAAGGCGCCGGCCTTCGTCTGGCAGACGAGCGTCGTGCGCCTGCTGGGTGCCGCCGATGGCACGCTCATCGGCCAGATTGCACGTTCCGTGGACCTGCCGGCGGAGCTGGCGGCCCTGCCGCTGGTCGATGACGAGCGGGCCGCCAGCCGCAGCATGATCGTCGGCGATCGGATCGATGCAGTGCTGCTCTCCACCGCCCTCCGCCTGGTGGCGCTCGATCCAGCGCGGATCGGCTCGAAGGCGAGCGGCTTCGGCGTCAGCCTGGACGACGAGCATGGCTTCGTGCTCGTCGCACGCGATGCTCCGTGGCAGGCCGCCCTGGGCAACGACCGGGTCGATCCGGCAGAGGATCCGTCGCAGTCAACGGATCTGATCGAGGCACAGCTGGCGGGCATCCGCACGCTCCTGGCCATGCAGCCGGAGGAGCAGCTGAGCTGGATCGATGTCCGCAATCCGGGGAAGGTATATTGGCGACCATAGGAGCCGTGGTGCGGCCGATCCCGGCCGCCGCGGCATGCAGTGGATGTCTCCCGAATGTGGCTCCCCTTCGTCGGCCTTGCGCTGGGAGTGGCGCTTGGGCTGCTGCTGAACGTGAACATCAGCCCCGACCTGGCCCGCTACAGCGCGGTCGGGATCCTGGCCGGGCTCGACTCGGTGCTGGGGGCGATTCGGGCAGAGCTGGACGCGCACTACGACAACCGGGTCTTCCTCTCTGGCTTCGTGACGAACGCAGTGGTGGCCGTCGCGCTCACCTTCATCGGCGATCGGCTGGGGATCGACCTGTACCTCGTCGCGCTCTTCGCCTTCGGCCTGCGCATCTTCCAAAACGTGGCCCTCATCCGTCGCCACTTCTTGTAGGCTCGGTCAGACCCGGCCGCTCACCGCGCCCGGGGAGCCACGGGAGGTAGCTTGGACAGGGAGACGTTCCTCGTCGGGATCGACGCTGGCACGACCAAGGTCACGACCCTGATCGGCGAGGTCAGCGCCACCGGCGAGGTGAACATCATCGGCTACGGCATCGCGCCGTCGGTCGGGATCAAGAAGGGGATGGTCGCCAACATCGACCAGACCGTGACCTCGATCGCGACCTCCATCGAGAAGGCCGAGCGCCTCTCGGGCTACAAGATCAGCTCAGCCCTGGTGGCGGTGGGTGGCAGCCACATCAGCAGCCAGAACAGCCGCGGGGTGGTGGCCGTCTCGGGCCAGAAGCGCGAAGTGAGCCGCGAGGATATCGCCCGCGCGACCGATGCCGCCAAGGCGGTCCAGGTCCCTTCCAACCGCGAGCTGCTGCACGTCATCCCGCGTGGCTACATCGTCGACGGGCAGGAGGGGATCAAGGATCCGCTGGGCATGAGCGCGGTACGGCTCGAGGTCGAGACGCACATCGTGGCTGGTGCGGCGACCTCGGTGCAGAACCTGTCGAAGTGCATCACGAACGCCGGGGTGGCGATCGACGAGCTGGTGATCAGCTCGCTGGCCGCGGCCGAGGCGACGCTGACCGATACCGAGAAGGAGCTCGGCGTCCTGGTCGCCGACATCGGCGGCGGGACGACCGACATCGCGGTCTTCACCGAGGGGGCGGTCTACCACTCCGCAGTCCTGCCGGTGGGTGCCATCAACGTCACCAATGACGTGGCGATCGGGCTGCGCACCAGCCTCAACCTGGCCGAGGAGATCAAGATCAAGCACGGCAGCGCCCACCTGGCCGACGTCCAGCCCGAGGAGCTGCTCAACGTGGCCGTCCTCGGCGAGGGAGGCGGACAGACGATCCAGCGTCGCAAGCTGTGCGAGATCATCGAGGCGCGGATGAGCGAGATGTTCTCGCTCATCGGCGAGGAGGTGAAGCGCTCCGGGCACGCCGGCATGCTGCCGGCCGGAGCGGTGCTCACCGGCGGCGGGGCGCGCCTCGATGGCGTCGCCGAGCTGGCGCGCGACGTGCTCCAGATGCCGGTCCGGGTGGCCTCGCCGCAGGGGGTCGGCGGACTCATGGACCAGCTCTCCAACCCGGCCTTCAGCACGCCGATCGGGCTCCTCCTGTGGGGCGCGCGACATGTCGACTCCGAGCCGCTCGGGTTCGCGACGGGAAGCCAATTGAGCGGAGGGGTGGGGCGCCTGGTGGACTGGTTGCGGGGACTCTTCCCGGGCTGACCGCGGAAGCTCTTCGCGCTCACGGTGTGGAGCACCTGACGGACCGTCCACCACCGACCCGACGAATGTGGATAACTCCGCATCGGCATGTGGAAAAATCGGCGACGCCGCTCCTGCCGGCTCGTTAGAATCGGTCAAACCCGCGCGAGCTCCGGGTTGCCAGCCGCCACCTCATGAGCACAACGCGCAGGAGAACCCCCTCATGCCGCTCCGGTCGGACGCAGAACACTTCGCACTGATCAAGGTCATCGGGGTCGGCGGAGGCGGCAGCAACGCCGTGAACCGGATGATCCGCGCCGAGATGATGGGCGTCGAGTAGAGTGACGCGCCGCACAAGATCCGTATCGGGGACAAGCTGACCCGCGGGCTGGGCGCGGGGGCCGATCCCCAGGTCGGCCAGCGTGCCGCCGAGGAGGACAGCGAGAAGATCTACGAGGCGCTCAAGGACGCCGACATGATCTTCATCACTGCCGGCATGGGCGGTGGCACCGGCTCGGGCGCCGCGCCGGTCATCGCGGAGATCGCCAAGGACCTCGGGGCGCTGACAGTGGGGGTCATCACCAAGCCGTTCAGCTTCGAGGGGGTGCGTCGCAAGCTCGTGGCCGAGCAGTTCTCCGAGATGCTCAAGGAGAAGTGCGACACCCTCATCACCATCCCGAACGACCGGCTGCGCGAGGTGGTCGACAAGAAGACGAGCATCCTCGACGCCTTCCGCGTGGTCGATGACGTGCTGCGCCAGGGGGTGCAGGGGATCAGCGACCTGATCACTGTCCCGGGCCTCATCAACCTGGACTTTGCCGATGTGAAGACGATCATGCGCGACGCAGGCTCGAGCATGATGGGGATCGGGATCGGCACCGGCGACAACCGTGCCGTGGAGGCCGCGCGAGCCGCGGTCATGAGCCCGCTCCTCGAGGTGAACATCACCGGGGCGCGCGGGATCCTGTTCAACGTCACCGGGGGCAGCGACCTGGGGCTGTTCGAGGTGAACGAGGCGGCCGAGGTGATCAAGGAGGCCGCCGATCCGGAGGCGAACATCATCTTCGGCACCGTCATCGACGATCGGATGCGTGACGAGGTGAAGGTCACCGTGATCGCCACCGGCTTCGACGCGACCCGCAAGCCGCGAGCCGCGGGGCGCGCCGTCACCGCCGCGGCGGAGGTGGCCACCGGGATCGAGACCTCGCTCGACGAGCGCAGCCGCGAGATCCTGGCCGAGATCGAGCGGGAGCGGGCGCAGCGCCAGGAGCTCGAGGATCAGATGCCGCAGGAGTCGCCGTTCGCGGCCGGGGCGCGCCCTGCCGCCAAGGCGGCCGAGCGACAGCCGATCCCGGTCCGCTCCAGCGGCCTCGACCGTCCCGCATACGGGGAGACTGACCTGGACATTCCCTCGTTCCTGCGCCGCAAGAGCGAGTAGCCGCGCCGAACCGATCGGCGCAGGCATGCTGCCGGTTGCCGAGCCGCCGCTCACAGCCGACCTGATCCGGACCCGGCACGAGGCGATCAGCGCGCGCTTGCGCGAGGCGGCCGTTGCCGCTGGCCGCGAGCCGGACGGATTCCGGATCGTGGCGGTCACCAAGGGATTCGGCCTCACGGTGGTGGCGGCGGCCAGCGCCGCTGGGCTGTCGCGCTTCGGCGAGAACCGGGTCCAGGAGGCGCTCCCCAAGGTCGCTGCCGCGCCGGAGGCCGAATGGCACCTGGTCGGCCGCCTGCAGGCCAACAAGGTCCGACCGGCGGTGCGCGGCTTCGCGGTCATCCATTCAGTCGACAGCCTCGATCTGCTGGCTCGCATCGAGCGGATCGCGACCGAGGAGCAGGTCGCGCCGCGGATCTGCCTTCAGGTCAATGTCGCCGCGGAGCCGGCCAAGGCCGGCTTCGATCCCGCCTGGTTCGCGGACCAGGTGTCACGCCGCGGCGAGCTGGCGGAGGCCATCGGGCAGCTGCGCTCCAGCCGCATGGTCGGCCTCATGACGATCGCGCCTTTCGGGGTGGCGACAGCCGAATCGCGTGCCGTCTTCGCCGCCCTGCGCGGGTTCCGCGACGAGCTGGAGTCGACCATCGGCGAACGGCTGCCCGAGCTGTCGATGGGGATGACGGCCGACGCCGAGGCCGCGGTGGCCGAGGGGGCGACCCTGGTCCGGATCGGGACGGGGATCTTCGGTCCTCGACCCGTCTGACGCGCTGCTATCCTCGCGCCGCTATGCCGTTGGTGGTCGCGAACTTT
>VBJX01000121.1 GCA_005879775.1 Chloroflexota bacterium | reverse complement strand
CCCAGGAAGTAGCCGAGGATCGCAAACGTGCCGACCACCACGACCACGTCGTGCAGGAGCGCCACGATCGCCGCGGTCCCGTAGCGGAACCCGAAGCGGATCCACAGGTAGGCGAGGATGAAGAGCTCGCCGATGACGATCAGGATGATCGAGCTGCGGACCAGATCGGATCCGACGATCGGCCCGACGGTCGTGGAGCTTTGCAGCGTGTCTTTTCCAAAACGGTCCACCAGCTGTGCCTCGACACGGTCGAACCGTGTCTCGCGGACCGGGGCCGGCGTTGGGCTGGGTGACGGCGTGGCGCTGGGAGAGGGCGTCGACGATGGTGTCGCACTCGGGGAGCTGGCGCCCGAGCCGCTGGCGCCCGGCGCCACCGATGCACTCGCGCTGGCCGATGGGCTCACAGATGGCGAAACCGACGGGACAGGGATCTGAGAAGGCGGTGGCAGAAGGTTGGTCGCCTTGGTCCGGATCTCAAGGTACCCGCCCCCGATGTTCCGCACCGTGGCCTCGGGATAGCCCAGCTCGACAAGCGCGGCCTGCACCTGCGCCGCGGCGGGCGATGTCGCGTAGTGCACCTGCCACACGGTGCCGCCGGTGAAGTCGATCGACGGCCGCAGTCCGCCAAGGATGATGAAGATCAGCCCCGGGATGGTGATCAGGGCGCTGAAGGCGAAGTACCAGTTTCGCTTGCCGACGATGTCGTACATGGCTCAGCGTTCGACGTGGTAGAGCGACATGCGACGGCCCCAGTCGGTGCGCACCACGTAGCGCAGCATGGTGCGCGTCACCGCCACCGCACTGAACATCGAGACCAGGACGCCGATGATGAGCACCAGGGCGAAGCCCCGCACGATCGTGGTCCCCTGCCAGAAGAGCCACGAGGCGACCAGGAGGGTGCTCACGTTCGAGTCCAGGATGCTCGACCACGCCCGGTTGAACCCTGCTTCGATCGCCGGCCCGAGCGTCTTTCCCGCTCGGATCTCCTCCTTCATGCGTTCGAAGATGAGGATGTTGGCGTCGACCGCCATGCCGATCGAGAGGATGAAAGCGGCCACGCCGGCGAGCGTCAGCGTGACCCCGATCAGCCGGAAGGCGGCGTAGTTCACCAGCGTGTAGAAGATGAGCGCGAGTGCTGCCAGCACGCCGGGCAGCCGGTAATAGGCGATCATGAAGAACAGGACGAGGAAGAGGCCCATCGCGCCGGCGGCGAGCGCCTGCTGCAGGAAGCCGGCGCCGAGGGTCGGGGCCACGCTTTCAACCCCCTGCTCGCTGAGCGACACGGGCAGCGCGCCGAAACGGAGCGTGTTGTAGAGGTTGGTCCGCTCCTCCTCCGCCTGCGAGCCGACGCCGACGGTGATGATTGTTCGCCCCGCACAGATAGGTTGGCGGATGTTTGGCGTCGTGATGACCAGCCCGTCGAGCGAGATCGGCCCAGGCTTGTCGACGTTCGCAGTCGTGAAGGTGCACCACGTCTGTGACGCAGTGCTCGAGAGGGTAAAGCTGACGCCCAGGTCTCCGCCCTGCGAGTCAGGCTGGACGCTGCTCGGATCGATCTGGCCTCCGTCGAAGAGGACGCCGACGGCGCCGCTCTTGATCTGGGCGCGGACGTCCTCATTCTTCGTGAGTGTCTGGCCCTTGGGATCGAGGAACTGCAGCTGTCCGGTCGACCCGATCAGCTCTCGGACCTGCTTCTCGTTGGAGACCCCGGGGATCTCGACCACGATCCGCCGCTGGTTGCCGGCGACCTCGGTGCGGACCTGGGGTTCGGAGACCCCGAGCCCGCCGACGCGCCGCTCGATGATGTTGCGCGCCGTCTCCACCTGGTCGTCGCTGATCGTCTTCCCCGGGGCGGGGGTGACCGCCAGCGTGACGCGGATCCCGCCGCGCAGGTCGAGGCCCAGGATCGTCTTCAGGTCGCGTCCGAGCACGTTCGACGGCAGCCAGTCCAGCCCGAGCGTCTGGCGCGGCAGGTCGATGAAGATGGCAAGCAGCAGGGTGACCAGGATCACCCAGGGGGCGATGCGGCGCCAGGTCATGTGTTGGCCAGGTGATCCTCTCGCAGACACGAAAGACGCCGCGCTATCGCGGCGGGCGGCGCCAGTATAGGCAGGGCCAGATGGCCCCGCAAGGATCGGCCTAGGCCAGCATCCCCTCCCGCGCGAGGTGGCGCTTGAGCCGATCTGCAAGGTCGGCGTTGATCCCGGGGGTCTCGGCCAGCTCGGCGACCGAGGCCTCCCGGATGCGGCGCAGGCTGCCGAAGCGCTTCAGGAGCGCCTTCTTGCGCGCAGGCCCGATGCCGGCCACCTCGTCGAAGACGCTGGCCAGGGCGCTCTTGCTACGGACTGCCCGGTGATAGGTGATCGCGAAGCGGTGCGCCTCGTCGCGGATGCGCTGCACCAGGTAGAGGGCCTGGCTGTTGCGGGGCAGGATCACCGGATCGGGGCGCTTCGGAAGGTAGAGCTCCTCGAAGCGCTTGGCCAGCCCGGCCAGGGGCACGTCCGTCAGCTGCAGTTCGCGCATGACGCCCATGGCCGCCGAGAGCTGTCCCTTGCCGCCGTCCACGATGACCAGGTCGGGCAGCGCCCAGCCGGTCTCGCGGCGCGGCACGTCGGAACGCTCGGCGGCTGGATCCTCGGCCAGCTCCTCGGGAGCCTCGTCGGCACCGACCGCGGCCAGCGACAGGGCGCCCGTCTCGGTGCGCAGCCGTGAGGCACGAGAGAAGCGGCGGCGGAGCACCTCGGCCATCATCCGGAAGTCATCGGGCGTGTCGCCGGAGCGGATCCGGAAGCGGCGATACTCGCGTGGCTCGGGGCGGCCGTTGATGAAGACCACCATGCTGCCCACCGCGTTGGTGCCAGAGATGTTGCTCATGTCGTAGCACTCGATCCGCTCCGGCGCCTTCGGCAGGCCGATCGCCCCCGACAGGCCCTCCAGCGCCTCGTCACGCTTGCCCGCATCGGCCAGCCACTCGACCCGCTCGCGCGCGAGTGCCTCGACGGCGTTCTGGGTGGCGAGCGCCACCATCCGCCGCTTCTCGCCGCGCTCGGGGACGAGCAGGCTGACGCGCGAGCCGCGGCGCTCGGTGAGGAAGGCGGCCAGCTGCTCGGGATCGGCCGGCGCGAACGGCAGCACCAGCTCCCGGGGAGGGCGCTCGACCGCCGCGTAGTACTGCTGCAGGAATGAGCCGAGCACCTCGGGATGGGTCACGTCGCGGGCGCCCTCGACGATGAAGTGCTCCCGCCCGATCATCTTGCCGTTGCGAATCACGAACAGCTGCAGGCAGGCCTCCCCCTCCTCGCGCGCGATGCCGACCACGTCCTGCTCGGCTCGGCTGAAGGCGGCCATCTTCTGCTGCTCGATGGTCCGCTCCACCGCCCGCAGCTTGTCGCGCGCGATCGCGGCCTGCTCGTAGCGCAGCCCGTCGGAATTGGCCTGCATCTCCGCCCGCAGCTCGCGGGCGATCCCCTCCTGGCGGCCCTCCAGGAAGTCGACGACGCGATCGATGGTGGCCCGGTAGGTGGCCCGCTCGATGGCCTGGATGCACGGTCCCTGGCAGCGCTTGATGTAGTAGAGGAGGCAGGGTCGCTCCAGGA